>CANCKV010000055.1 GCA_947378615.1 Chitinophagaceae bacterium
ATGTTGTTGCAATCAGAGTGATTGCAGATACGAAAACTGATATTTTTTGCTGTTTTTTCATCTTAACGCCGCTAAGGTAATAGAATAATGTAAATTGATAAACATTTTTTCCTAATTTTCGCCACTTATTAGCTTGCTGTTATGGAAAGACCTGCATGAATAGTGCAGGAATACTTTGATTTAGTTGATAAATGAACAGTTTTCCAAACAAAACTGTTATTAGCAGTTAAATCAATAAACTTGGAACAATATTAAATATTCATAACACACAGCTCATGACGAATAGTTCTATCGGACTACAGAAATTTAAAAATAGTGTTGGAATCAAATTCCAATTGTACAACAGCCTCTTCGGCTCACTCCCTTTTCATCGAATAGAAAAAACGGGCGTTTTGGTTTCCTTGCTTTTGGTTAATTGCGAAGAAGGATATCACAAAGGATTAAGTCCTGTTGAAATTATCGATGATTTTTTTGCTAAACAGACTAATTACATTAAGGACGAAGAAAAAGCAGACTTACTTTTTCGTTTTGTACAATATGTAGAAAGGCAAGTGGTGTTGTTTGATGCCCTTGAAGATGCAGCTTTTACCAAAGTACAGGACATGGGTGGAAAGGGAACGATGAAACATTTGGAAATGGTGGTTGAACAACATCAATCTCAAGATGAATTAACCGAAAAACTCAAAGACTTTAATATACAACTAGTGTTGACTGCACACCCTACGCAATTTTATCGTGGGGCTGTTTTGGGTATTATTCATGATATTTCTTCGGCAGTCGACCATAATAATGAGGCAAATATTTATACTTATCTGCAACAATTAGGACGTACGCCATTTTTCCAAAAAGAAAAGCCGACCCCTTATGATGAAGCAATGAGTTTATTGTGGTATTTGGAAAATGTATTTTATCAGTCAACTGGCAAAATTATCAGTAATATCAAAAGTGCCTATCCAAATATTTCTTGTTCTGATAATCCAATTATCAAAATGGGATTTTGGCCGGGTGGAGATAGGGATGGTAATCCATTTGTGAAGGCAGAAACCACTTTGAGAGTGGCTGAAGCCCTCCGGAATGGTATCATTAAATGTTATCATAAGGACACTAGAAAACTTAGAAAGAGACTTACCTTCAAAGGTGTGGATGTGCTGATGAACAAGTTGGAAAAAAATCTTTACAACCAAATTTACCTTTGCGATTACAATGGAGGAATGACAAAGCAGTCAATTCTCGAACTTTTGCATGAAGCACGTGAGTTGATTATATATCAACACAATAGCCTATTTATTGATTTGATAGATAGTTTCATTGGTAAAGTCGAGGTATTTGGAATGCACTTTGCTTCAATCGATATCCGTCAGGACAGTAGTGTTCATGTGAAGGTGATAGATTGTGTGGCAAAGAAAACGGACATCTTACCAAAAACTTATGTGTTATTAACCACAGCCGAGAAAATTGAGGCACTTACTTCAATAACACAAAAAGTGGATGACAGCATTTTTACTGATGATGTACATCAAGATACCCCGAGAGTGATAGAAGCAATCAAGACGATTCAGAAGACAAATGGAGAAGCAGGTTGCAACAGATATATCATCAGTCAATGTACGAGTGCATTGAATGTTATGGAAGTGTATGGTTTGTTTTTGATGAGTGGATGGAAGTCTGAGGAAATGACGGTTGATATCGTTCCATTGTTCGAAACGGTAGATGATTTACATCATGCAGCAGAGGTGATGAAAGAACTGTATGAAAATCCTGTTTATAGTCAACATCTTACCCGTCGTGGAAAGAAACAAACTATTATGGTCGGTTTCTCTGATGGTACAAAAGATGGTGGATATCTAATGGCTAATTGGAGTATCTATAAGGCTAAAGAAGAATTGACTGCAATATCAAAAAAATATGAAATTGATGTGGTATTCTTCGATGGTCGGGGTGGTCCCCCTGCTAGAGGAGGTGGAAAAACATCTCAGTTTTATGCTTCAATGGGTGATAAGATTGCTAATAAGGAAATTCAACTCACTGTTCAGGGGCAAACCGTAAGTAGTAACTTCGGAACAATTGATAAGGCACAATTCAATATGGAGCAATTGCTTCATGCAGGACTTTCTAATAATCTGTTGCTTAAGAATAAGACTACATTATTAGAAAAGGAAGAGGAGTTGATAAACGTTTTGGCCGAGAAGAGTTTCAAATCATATATCGGATTAAAAGGGCATCCTTACTTTGCCGATTATCTAAGCAATGCGAGTGCACTGAAGTTTTATGCTTCCACTAATATTGGTAGCCGCCCTGCTAAAAGAGGTGCAGGCACTAAAGTAGTACTAAAAGATTTGAGAGCAATACCATTTGTGGGTGCTTGGAGTCAGTTGAAACAAAATGTTACGGGTTATTATGGTGTAGGAACTGCTTTCAAACAAATTGAAGACGAAGGCAGGTGGGATGAGTTAGTCAGTTTATACAATCATTCCTTATTCTTCAAGACTTTGCTCGACAATTGTGAGATGGCGATGAATAAATGTTTCTTTCCATTAACTGCTTTCTTGAAAGAACATCCTATTTATGGAGAAATATGGAATATGGTGCATGATGAATTTGAATTAACCAAGAAATATGTTTTGAAATTGTCTGGTCATACCGAATTGATGCAGGACTATCCGATTGATCAATTGTCTATTCAGATGCGGGAACGTATTGTGTTGCCTTTAGTCACTATTCAGCAATATGCAATTACTAAGGTGAGGAAGTTGGAAGAAGATTTGGTATTAAATGCTCCGATAAAATCTACTTATGAGAAATTGGCAATGCGTTGTAGTTTTGGTATCATCAATGCAGGAAGAAATTCGGCGTAAAAGTAATAAGTGGTAGGTTATAAATTTAGATTTAAATTTCATTACTAAATAGAAAGAGGCTGTACCGTAAAGGGCAGCCTCTTTGTTTTTGTGTGCATAGAGATGATGTTAAGGGGGGGACTTATGATCCCATTGCTAGTGGGGGATAAATGGGATGATTACATTTGCTTCAATAAAATAATGTAATAATAGCTTTTTTGTATTATTTCTTGTAGCGAAACCACAAGTGAAATACTTGCGGTAGCAGCGAGTTCGTAAAGCAACCTTGAATAACGTGTGGTAGCAGGGCATAATTAATTTATCAAGTATCTGTCAATCTTTTTTCTGGGTCTCTACTTGTATGAAAAATTGCGTAATCAACTATTGAGTTGTCATCAATTTCATAAATGATTATGTAAGGAAATCTTTTGAGTGGTATTCTTCTAAATCCATTTTCAAGAAAGCTATAAAAGTTGGATTGGCTAAAATTCTTCTGTACCCAGTTTCCAGTTCTTCTAAAAAAGATTCCCCAAGACCTTCAAGTTGAATTTCGTACCAAGAGTATGCATCTTTAGCCATTAATATGGCTCTTGGTTTCAGCAGTAGTTGATACAATTAGTCCATGATTTTAGTGCCTCTGATTATTTCCTTTGCTTCATTCCAAGTGTAAGATTCTGATGCCCCGTTTAAGTGTTTTCTTTTTTCTTCTTCCAATATTTCGAGGTGTTTTGGCGTGCAAATAAAAGAATGTTTTTTAGCAATATCGTCTTCCATTTGCAAGTACAGCCTCTTCACTTTTGTGTCGTCTGCATCTGCAATGAATTCGTGCAGTTTTTTTCTTATTGCTACTGTTGTCATTAGATGTTATTTAAATTGGTTGTAAATATACCTTTTTTGTTTTTAATAATTTATATTTCTCATAGCGAATCCACAAGTGAAACTCCTGCGGTAGCAGCGAGTCCGTGAAGCAACCTTGAATTACGTGAGGTTGCGGGGCCTTTTTGATTTTGTGTGCAAAGAGATGATGTTAAGGGAATATTACCATCTTTATAACTACTAGTGAGATACAACTTCTTGTTTTGCCTCTACCCAACTAATAATGGTTTCCGCTTGCTTTAGACCTTCATTTGCTATCACCACACTTAAATTTCCATCATAAGCCATAGACAAATGCAATGTATTATACACCACATTAAACGCATTTAACACTTTTTTATCCATCTTACCCAATTCTTCCTGATACCAATCTACACTCTTTCTTACCTTTCTTTTCAGACCAAACAGACCATCAAGCGCTTCCAAAACACCACAATAAGCCGTATGACCTGCCATTTTCACATACTTCTTATCATTATAGAATCCATCTTCGTTCTTCGCCTTATCACCCAATAATTCTTTTGCATTATTGATATATCTATGAGCTTCTTGAATGTGATTCATATTAAAATTTTTTCAAAGGTAGTTACAATGAAAGCAATCAAATAAATTGTAACTTATTTCTATAATTACTCTTTGATGAGATGTATATTTTCAAAATTTATCATGTCTATATATGAATAAACCCCATTCAATATCTCAATAGGAAGAAAATAAACATCGCATTCCACTTCCCTACAAATACTTTTTCAACAAAAAAGTCAGATTAAATGGCTACTTTATCATTTTCTTTAGCAAAGAAATTTAATTTTTAAATAAATATTAAAATAATATTAAAAATAGATATAATAAATTAGGTTTATTAAATAAGGGGCTTCTATATTTGCACCTGTCGGAGAAAAAGTATATCAATAGAAAGACTTTTTCTGCTTATCCTCATCTTCATTAAATTTTTCATTTACAATTTACGGGTTTTACAAGGTTTCACTGATTGATTCAGGTAGTGTCTTAGTATTTCAACCTCTTTTGTTCTTATTTCTAGCGTCTAGAAATACAAACATTGGATAGAAAAACATGTTTTACATTACGATTAAATGTTTTTTCAAAGGTTATTATTCATTTTTAAGAACTAACTCTGGTAGTTTGAGTCGGAACAAATATTTTTCGAAAGAATTAAAATGTTTTTGGCAAGCAATTGACAATTTCTAGCTGCCAAAAATCAGTAGGTGCTTTGAAAAGTATTTAATATACCACGTAAAACATATTATAAGATACTACATAAGCATAAATAGATTTGAAAAATTTTCGTTGGACACGAAATAAATATTTTTACTTACATAAAATATTTTAATTGCTTTGAAAAGTAAGAAGAATTAAACAGTTTACTTGAAAATATTAATTAACAGATTACCATAAATAGGTAATATAAAAATAAGAATTATGAGAACAATAATTGCAGATACAGAGATTGGTTTATGTACAGAATTAGACACGTTTTGTAGGGAATATCCAAATTATAAGGACATCCTAAATATTGATGTCACTGTTATTTCGGACTTATGTAAGACTAATGTTGTTTTGCAAATGGTGAACAAACAAAATGCGAAGGTTCAGTTGGGTGCAAATACTTTTACTGCATTTAAAAATTTATTATTAAGAGGTCATGGTGCCGATCAAATAGGGGGTTATCCTGTTTTGGTAACCTATCCTGCAGTGATGCCACCTATTTGTGTAGCTAATGTTGAAGCTCAATTGAGACATGTAATTCAACTAATTGTTGCAACAGGGAAGCTAACCGAAGAAATAGGTATTGCCTTAGGGATTGTTAAATTGATAAATGTAGCAGATCTTTCGCAAGGTACACCCGACCTTACGGTGAAAAATTCGAGTGGTGGACACCCTATAATTCATTGTACAATGGGTGATTATGATGACTATGAAATTTGGAAAGACACTGGAACTGGCTTTGCATTGTTAACGGTTAGCAGTAAACCTAAATTTATCGACAACTCGGCCTTGCCATTAATTGGGGTACATGCTTTATGGATTTATAAAACTATTTATCGTTACAAAAACATACAAATTGGGAATTGGAGTCATGCTGTATCAATTGCTGTTTATGGAACGGTTTAATTAGTGGTTAGTGGTTAATGATTAATGGTTAGTTTTGGGATAATTAATTAGAAGAAATTGTATTAATAGTACGCCGCAAGGGAATTAATTCCTTTGCGGCTTTTTTAATTATCAGCTATCATTGTCAGTTTTACTTACTGATTGGTGATTGGGAATAACAATTAAATGCTTATTCGCCGAAAATATCAGTATCAACAAAATGTATTAATTATAGTTTCTCAAGCTTTTTGAGATTACAGTATTTACAACAAAAAAAGGTTTCTCGAATGTCATCCCGAAGGGATCTCTAACACAATAAACAGTTGTTTAATTTTGGTAAGTTCCCTACGGGATGACAGCAAGAGTATAACAAAATAGCTGATTTCTTCGTCTTTTAAATGCATTTACACATGTTTCTAAAAAGATGTCAATTGCAGTATGTTAGTAGAAATAAAATAAGTGAAAATTGTCGTTTGATAATATGGTTACTACTCAAGAACTTTTAGATAAATCGTCACAAAATTTTGCAAAAAGATGCACAAGGATTAGAAAAAATTTCAGTTCCTTACTTACTAATTGTTTTTTTCTATTACAAAATAGAAACAAACAATTTTTATCTATCACAAAATCTCCCCACATTTGCGTCATCAAAAAATAAATAAATAAATAATAATTATGAGTACACACGTTTTATCAATCGGAAGTAAGTTTCCTGAGTTCAAAAAGAAAGCAGTAGTATCTATTGAAAAAGGAAAAGAGTTTGTAGAAATCAGCAACGAAACTTCAGGCAAATGGACAGTAATGTTTTGGTGGCCTAAGGATTTCACATTTGTTTGTCCTACAGAAATTGCTGAATTCAACAAAAAGAGTAGTGACTTTGCAGATAGAGATGCAGTTTTGATTGGTGCCTCTACTGATAGCGAATTTGTACATGCTGCTTGGAGAAGAGATCATGCTGATTTGCGTGACCTTAAATTTCCTATGTTGGCAGATACTTCAAAGTCTTTGGCTGAAGAATTAGGTATTTTGGCAGATGGCGAAAAAGTAGCTTATCGTGCTACATTCATCGTTGATCCACAAGGAATTATTCGTTGGGTGAGTGTTTATGACTTAAGCGTAGGTAGAAATGTTCAAGAAGTTTTGCGGGTATTAGATGCATTACAAACAGATGAACTTTGTCCTTGTAATTGGACGAATGGTCAAGAAACTTTGACTGCACAATTAGCTAAGTAAGTTATACGTTAGAAGTATTACGTTGTATGTTTTTAGTTATACGTATAACGTAATACTTTTCTCTCCTTTTAAATTAAGAATTATGATACAAAATGAAACGTTTGTGAATCTTTTGACTGATTTACAAATAATAGATAATTATACTGTAAGTGAAAATGCACTTGCATTAATCAATACGGATGCACGCTATATCAAGGACTTGAAAATCAATGTGGGTAATGTGTTGAGTAATGCGCAACACCTAACTAAGAAGGAATCGTACCTATTAGCTTTAAGTGTAGCTATAAACGAAAAGTATGACTTACTGAAAATATCTTTTACTAATTTGGCTAAAACAGAAGGCGCTTCTGATGCTGAAATTGCGGAAATAGTTGCTTGTACTTCTTTGATGAACACTAACAATGTATTCTATCGTTTTAGGCATTTCATGAAGAAAGAATTTTATTCCAATCAGCCGGCAGGAATAAAAATGAGCATCATGATGAACCCTGTTTTAGGAAAAGCATTCTTCGAATTAGTTAGTTTGGTAGTTTCCTCTATTAATGGATGTGAAATGTGTGTAACTTCTCACGAACAATCGGTACTACAGCATGGCTATTCAGAAAGCAAGATATTTGAAGCAGTAAAATTAGGCGCAATCATCAAGGGCTTAATTACTGTTTTATCATAGTGTTTATTTGAATTTAGCACTTAGTTTTAAGTTTTAAAACATCTTAATTTTTAAAGAAATTAGTTGCCATTTTTTGAAATACTTTCATGAAAAGCTAGTTTATAAAATTTCGATAACCGAAATTATAGACCTTCAAAGAATCTTGTAACTTGATATTCATTCATTAGCTGCTATTCGTTTATTATATTTGCCCTTTAAATTTTTTATTATGATAAAGACAGGCAACCCAATTATTAGTATATATACAGAGATGACTCCTAATCCAGAAACGATGAAGTTTGTTGCAAACAAACTCTTATATCCTGGAAAAAGTATTGATTTCGCAGATGAAAGTCTTGCGGGTCCTTCTCCTTTGGCAAAAGAATTATTTAGTTTTCCATTTATCAGAAGTGTTTTTATAGCGAGCAATTTTATTACGCTTTCAAAAACTTCAGATACAGAAGATTGGCAAGATGTAATTCCTACAATCAAACAGTTTTTGAAAGAATATCTCGAAAATGGTGGTGTAGTTGTGAATGACGATGAAGTAGCAAATACCAAACAAGAAGCTTCAAATGAAGTAGCTGCCGATGACGATGATGTAGTGAAGAGAGTTAAGGAATTGTTGGAAAACTATGTGAAACCAGCCGTAGAAATGGATGGTGGTGCCATTCAATTTAGAAGTTACAATGACGGTACAGTAAATTTGATGCTTCAAGGAAGTTGTAGCGGTTGTCCTTCTTCTATGATTACTCTAAAAGCAGGAATTGAGGGAATGATGAAAAGAATGATTCCTGAAGTGAAAGAAGTAATTGCCGAAGCTGAATAAGTAATACGTTATAAGTATTAAGTTATAGGTAATAAGTTTTAAGTCAGATATAGTTTGAGCGGGTATGCAATTGTTGCTACCCGCTTTTTTATTTCTCTCCATTTGATTTAAAAATACAAAAAGGATTAAGAACTCATAATTCATCACTACATTCTCATAATCTTCCTTTTTAGAAATAGATAAGTTGGCTTTTCTATCAAAAGGAATCCTGCAATTGAAATCAACCATAAGAAGATAAAATTTCTGTCCCCAAGCACTTGATGGTTATATATTTTTCTATTTACATAACCAATATGAACCAAGTAAAAAATGTAGGAAGCATCTCCAAGTAACATTGCAACTCTTGTCGAAAGGACTCTACTCAACCATGTTCTCTCTGTTATCAAACCAAATATTAACGTCACCAAGAAAATTGGAAGGAATATGTTTCTCAAAATTAATCCTCCAATATGTTGAGTTCCTTGATCATATATGTCTTTCTCAAAAAAGCTTATACTATAGATAGTTAGTAAACTAAAAACACAACTGACGAGCGTGAAATTAATTTTTGGAATCCGCTTTATTTCAATTCCATTCTTCAATCTTTTGGCTAGAAGCATCCCACAAAAGAATTCAGTAAATCTTCCAAAAAAGGTGCTATCAAAAATAAATAACCAATTGTACAGCCATCTATCATGATTGCCATTTATATAAAACCAACTATAACCAATCAAAAGAACAATGACTAATAAGCTGATTTGAAAAAAAATAGCCTTTACTAAATTCTTCTTTAAAATCGAATAAATCAGTGGGGCAAATACATAAAAACTAAGTTCCACAGTAAGCGACCATGATTGTGGTAAACAATCTAGATTGAATTTATCGGAAAATCCCTTTAATAAAGTGTAATTATATACCGCAATCTTAGTAATAGGAAATCCATTATCATAGTAGCTAATAATAAGTATGATAAGATACACAGGAAATATCCTAACAAGACGCACAAACAAGTATTTAGAAAATTGTTTTAAAGTACTCATAGGCGCCTCCTGATAAGTATAGGCAATCAGAAATCCACTTAAAACAAAGAATAGAGATACACCCGTATGAAATTCGTTAAACACTCTGATGCACCATTCAGGCAATATTCCATGCCAATACTTTCTATTATGATATAGAAATACCATAATTGCAGCAACAGCCCGTAAACCCGTCAATGCCTTGAAACGTTCTTTCATTTGGGCGGTGAATATAAAGATTTGATATAAACACATTTTATGTTTTAGATTTTGTAAAACGAAACAAATATTTTGACAATTGCTATCGTTAACAATCAATTATAAAAGACTTAAGAATCTTATCATGAGAATGTATTTGGAATTGTATAATATTTTATTATTTCTTCATTTACAATATTGCTTTTTCATTTACATTTGTTTTCGATTCAAATTTTGGAAATCACTTATTAAAAAATTTGTCCAATGATAAAAATTGCATGTATTGAAAATCATTCAGGGTTTAGATCTTTTTTAGTCCGTTATCTTGAGGGACTTCCAGAAGATTATAGAGTTTACCAATATACAAATGGAAAAGATTTTACGGATATATTCCCACACGAAAACTTCACCCCTGCTATTGTATTAATGGATGTAAGAATGCCAGAAATGGATGGCTACGAAACTACAGCTTGGCTGAAAGAGCATTATCCCTCAATTCCTGTTTTGATTTTTAGTGATATTTATGGACCCGATGTAATTGTTTCATTAGTTCGTTCTGGAGCAAAAGGTCATATTAGCAAAAATCTTTTCATGGACAATAATAGACTTGTGAATGCCATGTCAAAGATTATCGACGGAGGGGAATATTACGATGACCCTAAAATGTATTCATTTGTCAAAGAAAGACTTGCTCTTCCAAAAGAGAGTATAAAGGAAGGAATTGATGCATTAACACCTGAAGAATTAAAAGTAGTTAGATATCTTATTCATGAGGGTACTTATGCCGAAAAAGCAACTCATTTAAACATCGCACCAGAAACCTATAAAACAAGATTAGGTAAAATATTTAAAAAATTAGGGGTAAAATCTTCTTTTGGACTTTACAAAAAAGCGTTCTCATTAGGATTAATTGAAAATTAATTGGGCTTTTTTATAAGGAAAATAACTTCAAAAATTGCTTTAAAACACTTTTATAATCTTTAATTTTTCAAAACAAGCCCCTATTTTTCATTCTTAACCAAACTTTCTTAAAAAAATGTGCATAAATAAGGATAAACTATATACTTTT
>CANCKV010000056.1 GCA_947378615.1 Chitinophagaceae bacterium
TGATTTACCATTTTAAAACTAATACAATGAAAATTATAAAAAAAACAGATGCTAGAGGTTTAGAAGTTGCAGAAATCGAAATTATTTATAAAACAACTTTAAAAGCTAGCGAAAGACCTAGAATTACAAAGAGTCAAAATGCAAGTGAAATTTTTTGTAGTGTTTATGACCCTAATAAAATTGCATACAAAGAATTTTTTTATGTGATGTATTTAAATAATGCAAATGCAGTTTTAGGAGTTATGAAAGTTAGTGAAGGTGGTGTAAATAGTACAATTTGCGACCCTATAATGATTATACAAGGGGCAATTAAACTAAATGCAAAGGGTATTATTTTAAGTCATAATCACCCTAGCGGAAACCTTTCACCAAGTGAAGCAGACATAAAAATGACCTCAGTAATTAAACAAGGTGCAGAACTTTTTTCAATCAAACTTTATGACCATATCATTATAAATTCTGAAAATAACTATTTCAGTTTTGCGGATGATGGCTTAATCTAATTTTTTTAAAACAATAAATTTTTAACAATGGCACACAATATCAATAATAATATTATAACAGGAAAAGACGCTTTTTTTAGTGTAAAAGAAAAGGCTTGGCACGGATTAGGAACAATAGTTGAAAACTATCCAACTAGTGAAGAAGCAATAATTTTTGCAGGGCTAGACTATGAGGTAATTAAAAAGCCTATTCAAACTATTGACAATGAATCAATAGACAATTATTTCGCAACTGTGAGAGTAGATACAAACCAAATTTTAGGGGTTGTAGGCAGTAAATATGAAGTCGTTCAAAATCAAACTGCATTTAGCTTTTTTGATGCTTTAGTTGATAACAACGGCATACAGTATGAAACAGCGGGAGCATTAGGAGACGGCGAAAAAGTATTTATTACTGCAAAAATGCCTGATATTATTAAAGTGGGTAGAAACGACCTAATAGAAGAATATATTTTTTTAACGACTTCGCACGATGGTAGCGGCTCTATAATGGCAGCTTTTACACCTATTCGAATTGTCTGTAATAATACCCTAAACATGGCTTTGAAAAATCATTCAAATGCAGTTTATATAAAACACACGGCAAACGCAGAACAAAAACTAAACGAAGCCGCCCGAATAATTAAAATTGCTGAAAGTACAAGTGAGCTTTTAAAGACTGTTTTTAATAAATGGAGTAAAACCCGAATTAATGACCCCGAATTAAAAAGGCTAATTTCCCTAGCCATGTCACCAAATAAAGAAGTTTTTACAGCTATCGCAACAGATAACAAAGCTTTTGAGTTTAGCAGACAATTTGAGGATGTTTGCGGTCAGGTTTTCGAGTATGCAATGACTAGTGAAACCCAACAAATGGAAACAACAGCAGGAACACTTTTTGGTGCTTACAATGCAATTACAGGTTATTATCAAAATGTTAATACTTATAAATCTGAAAGCCAAAAATTAAATAGTATTCTTTACGGTACCGGTTTAGAACGAACTAAAAAAGCTTTTGAAATTTGCTTAGAGGCGAATGATTTTTTAAGTTAATCATTTATTACTCGATTAATAGCCGCACCCAGACATGGGGCGGCTACTTTTTTTTCGAGCTTCGCTCCATTCCTATGTCATTCCGCTTGCTCGAAAAAAAAGTAGCGCTTTGGTGTCTTCGACGGGTTTATTTATATGTCTAAATAGTGTCTTCGACGTTTTTGTTTTTTTGTCCTTTTATCCCCCCTTATCAATTGCCACTTTAGCATTATGGCAATCGATTTAAGTCAGTGCAAAAGCATCTTGGAAAGTGGCGATTGGGTAAGTCTAAGCTTTATTACCGCCGATGTAAAACGGGGTAATGGAGGCACTGTCATTGAATTGAAAAGATGTAGAATAGCACGAAACAGACGCCCCACATCACCAACACCCATTCAGGGGACGGGCGCAAACGCCCATTCAGGGGACGGTGGCAGCAAAAATCCTAACCATAACTATCACTTCACCCGTAATCTGGAATTACCTAATAAGCAGATTGTGAAGGTTCATCCACTCTTAATTTTTCAAATTAATAACCACCAAGTAATATGATGTATGATGATGATGATATAATAATGGATGG
This sequence comes from Chitinophagaceae bacterium, assembly GCA_947378615.1. Classification (GTDB taxonomy): domain Bacteria; phylum Bacteroidota; class Bacteroidia; order Chitinophagales; family Chitinophagaceae; genus Parasediminibacterium. The sequence continues at coordinate 2,098 of CANCKV010000056.1, forward strand.
ACCTGTTGCTTATATGAAATCAAGTGAGTCTGCCGTTTTCTTCTCCAAAAATAATAGTGCTGCTGGTACTTTTAATAGCAATGGACTAAAGGGTACACCCGCCCCGATCAGAAAGCTAATGAACATTTTAGATGTTGCTTTATGGGGCGAGGACAATCGGTTTCCGCAAAATATTGAGCAGCAAATGGCTTATTGTGGAATTGGTAAAGCAGCTCTAGGCCGTAAAGCTCGCCGATTATGGGGTAATGGTATCATGGCAGGTAAAATAACTGGCTATCAAGATGATGGGAGTGAAATATTCTCGCCATTGCAGCCTAAGGATAATATGGATATGTTCAAAATGATGAATAGTCCACAATACTATCGCTTTTGGACTGAATACCTTTTAGACTGGAGTTGGTTTGGAAATACTTTCCCTGAAGCAATTTTTAGTAAGGATGGTAAAATTATTTCGGGGTGGGTGCATCAGGAAAGTTGTGATTGTCGTTTTCAGCAGATGAACGAGGATGGCGATATTAATTCCGTTTTATTGACAAAGATGTGGGGTATGAGTGGCGACCAATTCTCTAAGTTCGACCCTAAAAAGGTAATGAGGGGGTTGATACAAAACCCTGTAAACCTTGAAAATATTCCTGTAGATAATAAACTGATTAAGCAGTTGGATTGTGCAGATATGTATAATCCAATTGAATCTCTTAGAGCTATTGCAGATAAGCAATTGGGTGCAAAAGGATTGAAAGGTTTTAAATCAGCTATTGTTCCAAATAATTATCCTTCGCCCAATAAAACCTATTATCAACTCCCTGCATGGGATGGAGCAAGACTATCAGGTTGGGTAGAGATTGCTTGTAAGATACCGTCACTTATTAAAACTATGTATGCAAAAGCTTTTAATATCAAATACCATATTCAAATACCCGAAAAGTACTTCGAAAAGAAATATGGCATTGAAGAATGGGAAAAAATGTCTGCAAATGGAGGGCAATCGAAAGCAAAAAAGAAATTATTAACCGAAATGAATGATTTCCTTTCAGGAAGTGAAAATGCTTTCAAAACATTCCTATCTTTTTTTGATATCGATAACCAAACGAATAAAGAGTATGGACTCATTAAGATTGACAATATTGAAAACAAGTCAAATATTGATAAGGAGTTGATGACCACTACTGCAGCTAACGTAGAGATATGTATGGCTATGGATGTGCACCCAAGCGAAATGAGTGCAGGTTCACCAAGCAGTTCACACCAATCAGGCGGGGGATCCGGTTCTGATATTCGTGAGGCAGGGCTCAACAATACAAGCTTACTGCATTTAGAAAGGCAATTAATGTTATCGCCTCTATATATCACCCGTGATTTTAATAATTGGGATTCTGATATTGTTTTTAGAGTTCGTGATGTGGTTTTAACAACGCTAGATAAGGGTACAGGTACACAAAAAAAAGTTTCTTAAAAATTACGATTATGTTATTCAAAAAAGTAGAAGATGTACTGCAATTTGCAGAAATGACAAACAGCGTAAACTTCGCCTCCATACAAGGAACGATACGCAACATTGAACATTGGCATTTGGTGCCAATATTGGATAAGGCATTATATGCCAGTCTGCATAATGCTTATCAATTGATTACTTTGGAAACATCGCTTACCAATGCTCAGCAGGAACTACTATTTATGTGTAGGAATGTAATTGGTTCTTATCTCTGTTATTATTATGCTCCTAAAGCTGAGGTTAAGTTATCTGATGGTGGCGTAAGAAGATTAGAAACTGAACAAGCTAAATCAGCCTTTCAGTACCAGGTTAAGAACTTTAGAGACCAACACCTTCGTGAAGCTGAGCAACACTGTGAAAGCTTATTCGCTTTCCTCGACGAAAATCAAAGCTCTTATCCTCAATGGGTAGAAAGTAAATCCTTTGCAGCATTTCGTTTGCTATTTATTAAATCGGCAAGTGAGTTCAATGAAATTTATACTACATCATCTCCTTTCCGCAATTTCTTTGCGATGCGCTTTAAAATGGTTGATGTAGAAATTCAACTAATAAAGCCCGCTATTACAGCCCCATTATTTGCGGTACTGAAAGGAAAAGACTTATCAGCTCCAGATACATTTACTGAAGCTGAAATAGAATTGCTTTCTTATCTGAAGAAAACTATTGCCTACTACACTGTAGCCTTTGCATTGCCTTATTTGGCGGTACGTTTTGATGAAAACGGCATTACCATCACTTCTGAACAGGGGCGTAGTACTAATGATAACCAAGCTAAGTTAGGTGATGCAGGTGATGTGAAGATTAGTAACCTAATCAGAAAGTGTACAGAAGACGGCAGGCAGTGGTTACAGACTGCCACTAATTTCATTCTCGATAACTTAACGGAATTTCCATCATTTGAAGTGCCAACAGCTGTAGAAGAGGATAACAAGTTGCATGATACTAGCTCAAATAATAATGAGCTAGATGGCAGTTTCGGACTAATATAACTTTTTGTCCTTTTATAAATTATACGATAAGAACACTTTTGATAAGCAAACAGTAAAAAATGGGCAAAAAAATCACAGAATTAAATGCGGCTACCAATATCACTAATGGTACGCTTTTGTTTGTTGGTGACCCAACTACAGGAAGTCTAAAAAAAATATCATTAAATGATTTGTCTAAACACATTAATAATGAATTATTAGAACCTGGCACCTTATCGTTTACTGCTTATGACAATCTAGATATTAAGGCCATCAAATTTAGTGGTGCGACAGAAACACTAATTGGAGTTGGAACTACCGATAACATAGATGATATATATGAAACAGGGCATTTACCTGCCAATGATACACTTTTCTTTGAAGGAATTAGGCATATATCCAATGGACAAACCATATATTTCAATGGGGTGCAAAGCGATACTTTAATCAAAATTTTTAAACTGTAATTTATATGAAAAGGATTTTTCTATTTATTCTATTGTTAAAATCAGTCTTTTGCTTTTCACAAACGCAGACTGATAGTATTAAAGTAAAGACTTCATTTACTTTAGCAGGTAAGCGTGTTACTAAAATTAGTAACGATACTTCTAGCAGTAATAACGATAGTCTAGAATTGATTACAAAGTTTGCCGCAAAAAAACTTAGAAGCGGTGGATCATCTTTTGACCCAGCATCAAATCAAACAATCACAGGCAATTGGTCATTTACTAATGGGTTTCAAGCAGGAAATACAGAATCACCAGGAGCTGGAATTTTTATAAGCAACGCAGAATTTAAAACTATTATTGGAGACTTTACGGGAGATGGCAATGGAACTAAAATTAACGTTGACGATGATAATCAAGTAATAGAACTTTTTTCTCCAAATTTATATTTCTCAGGAAGTATGTCTAACCCTAATATGGCTATTTATCAAGATGGTCATATAGATATTGCAGAAGCTATTGACTTATACCCTAATGGTCATATAAATATAGGAGGTGGAGCAATAGACTTGTATGCTGATGGGCATATAAGTACTGATAATGGTTATATTTTTACAAGTGGAGATGGTGCTATAACTTTTCCTAATGCAAGTATAGACGAGTCAGGAAAAATTAATGCTCAAGAAATTGGTCTTCAAAATGCTAGCATATATAGAGAAGGCACTGCCAATTTTGTTTCAGATTTAATACAACTTAAACTTGGAGGAATAGTTGATGCTTACGGAGGTTCTGCTCACTCTGAAGATTTAGAAGATTGGAATGGGGAAACTGTTACAGACGCTTATACATTTAACAAGTGGGGGTATACATCACAAGTTAATAGCTTAGATGGATTTTATTTAAATAGCTCTATTAGCAATTCAGGTTTGCATTGGAGTATTAACAAAGTAGACGCTTTTAATTATGGAGCTAATTTATATAATGGTTCATTTTCGTTAGAGTCTAATAATGGTCTTGCTGCTTCTTATAATACTTATGGAGATTACGCTACAAGTAAAAACATGGCACTTGCAAGTAATGGTGTAAATGGTTCTCAAAGTAGTACAAGTAATAATTGGGATGGAACTTCATCAGGCTCTAGTTCATGGGGAGTTGCTGAGGGTGGTACATACGGTACAGCTTCATCTTATTGGTCTAATGGAGATGGAGAAGGCTCTGTAATGAGTAATTGGGGAGTAGGTAATGACATGGCTTATGGGAATAATATAAACTATGCAAGTGGGATTCATAACTATTGGAGTATAGGATTTGACCGCTTGCAAATAAACGATGGGTATAAAGATTTATTTCATGTAGATGAAAATGGAGATATTCTTCATAAACTAAAAGGAAGGTATCAAGACCCTGATACAGAAAATCTAATTACTTATGAAATAGGAGATGACGGTTACAAGTTATTTAGAAACAGTTGGGGAACTTGGCCATACTCAATTATGCATATAGCTCCAGAGTATATTAATTTATATAACAATACAGATGGCACAAATTATAAAGAAGCAATTAGTGCTTATAACACAATGTCAGGGTATAATTCAGAAGTAAATACACTTTACTATATAGGCGCTGATTATGATAGAGAACGAGTAGGGATTAAATTAAGAATAGCAGGAGAAGATTTATTTGATGTAGACGATGAAGGCAATTCTACAATTCGTGGAAGTGTTACAGCTTGTCATGGGAACGTAATAATGGATGTATTTGGAGAAATTACAGCTCCAGTATATTGGATATCTGGAACTTCATATGGGATTGGGTCTGATGGTGGCGCTTCTTTAGATAGAGCAATTTTGAATAATATCTTACTTAATTCAAAAACAACATCTCAAATAAATTCAATGTTCCCAAGTGAGGGAAGAATAGCTTACAACTCTACATTACACACAATTTGCTTCTACAATGGCACAAATTGGCAGAAGGTATCAAGTACCAACATGAATTAGTTTTCTTAATCTTTAAATAAATAAAAATGAAGCGTTTATTCATCGCAGTTGCCTTAATGATAGGCTTAACAACAGTAAGTAAGGCTCAATCACCTTACCAGTTTCAACAGCCTAATCAGGCAAAACCAATTGTGAAGGCAATTGATAGTGTGCAGTTGGCAGGAGTGCCTATCAATGTTCTTGTTATCAGGAATATCAGTGTATCTGACAGCAGCTTAACGGTGCAGAGTGCATTGAGTTATAGCGGTAGAACGGCTAGTAACGCACAGTTCACCTTTGTTGATAAGTTCCCAATTATTCCTTCTACTAATGTTAGTATTACGAGTGTAGCTACATTATTGGCAACTAAACGGGGAGTGACATTACATTAATTCTCCAATAATTATTTTGACAGCTTTTAATCGGTAAAAACTATGGACAACGTTGAATTGAAAGATTGGCTTGAAAAGATTGATGGTAAGCTAGATGCTACTATAATTCAGACTACTAAGACCAACGGCAGAGTGAATAAGTTAGAAGGTAGAATTGATAGTGTTGAAAAAGTGCTATGGTTTGCCTTCGGTACTATCATTACTGTTGGTGGATTTGTTTTTCAGCATTGGATTAGTAAGATGTAATGATAATCCTATTCAAAATAGTAGTTATCGCCATTGGGTTATTAACGGGCTATTTGGTTATGGATGATAATTTTTTAAATCAAAAAAAGCGAAAGCAATGAGTAATTTCTTAATTGAGTTGGCAAAAAGATGGAAAGCGCCTACACCAGCTTTCTTTAAAAAAATTATGGTGGCAGGAATATCATTGTCTGGGCTAGGAACTACCTTAATAGGTATTCCTGGCATTCCTCCTGTAGTGGCTGTAATTGGAAGCAAACTTATAGTGGCAGGGGCAATTGCTGCAGCAGTAGCTAAGTGTGCTGTCAAGAGTTCTACTTCTGATTTGGAGTCTAAATAAATTCTCTACAAATGCCCCTTCGTCCACCCATAAGAACGACCTAGGGGCTAACTTTTTAAATTTATGAAAAAGTTTATTTTATACTTAACTGTAGCAATTGCGACCTTCTTACTCGCTAACTACTTTACGGGATGTAATATCGTTAAACGCACACAAAAGGAAGAGCAAAACAACTTTAATAGTAGTAAGCTTGTCAATAATGATAGTGCTCATGTAATTAAGAATGATAGCAACTCTGTATCTTCAGAAGTGAAAAGCGATTCTGTTGCTGAAAAGCATACGAAAAAGAAGGGAATTACTATCAAATTTGATACAACCAAAAATTCATTTTCACCGGAAAAGCCTTACAAGTTTGTTATTGGAGGTACTTCAATAACTACTCCACAACCTATTCAGTCGGCTAAAATTGAAGATAATAGCGAAGATGATAGTTCATCAACGGTAAAAGGCAGCAATTCAAAGGCTGTAGAGGTTAAATCACTCGATAGCTCTGTTCATAAGTCTATTGATAGCACTAAAGTCTTAAAAACTTCAAAAATAGTGGAGACAAGTAAGGACAGTTATCGATTTCCATTTTGGGGTTATGTAGCAGGTGCATTGGCAATTTTAGCAGCAGGGTATTTTATTAAGCGTAAATATTTTTAATCATGACTTTTTCAGCAACAGATATTGCAAGGCAATTTCTATTTGTACGGGAAGCTGGCCCAAATACAGGGCAAAGAGTGGAAGCTATTCAAAAATGGAGTGGTGGCTCTGCTGGAGACAGTTGGTGTTGCGAATTTGCCACAATGGTATTAGATATACTTTTCCAAGGCAAAGCTCCAATACCTCGACTGCAAGCTTGCCAAGATGTATATGAATTAGCTAAAAAGAACAAGTGGCTAACAAATACTCCAGTAAGTGGCGATATCTTTATTTATGTTAATAGTACTGATCATGCTCACCATATTGGAATCATTACCAAAGATGGTGGAGGAGTAGGCATTGCAGGCAATACTAGCGAAGATGGTACAAGTAGTAATGGAGACAGGGTAGCTGAACACTCTATCACTACCAATCCTAAAGTAATAAAATACATTCATTACCCAAGAAACTAATTTTTTTAATTTTCTCATATGGCAGTTAGTTAGTATTAAAGCCCTCGTTTCTACGAGGGCTTTTTAATTTACTGTTAGATGTCCTTTTATAAGCTCCTGTATAGGGTCACTTTAGCTATGTGGTAACAATAAATTTATATCAGGCAAAGGGTATTGACATACAAATTGAATTCCCATCTTGTTGGAATGATTTAGATCATTCCGAAATAATTGAGATATGTAAACTTCAATTATTAAACCCAACAAATAAAGAAGATAATAGGGTATCATTCTTCTTCTTCATTATTGAAACTAGATGTAAACAAAAGGGTAACTTCTTAAAAAGTGATTGGAAAGAAAAAACAGACTTAGAAATTGTATCTCAAATATTGTATTTACTTGACTTCATTTACAATGAGAATAATCTTACTCAGCAACTACACAAGACTTTAGAAGTAGAAGGTAAAATACTAATTGGACTAGAAAATGATTTTGAAAATATTACTTGCGGCGAATTTGAGTGCCTTGAAATTCTATTTCATGAGTTTAATGACTCCCCATCAGCAGAGGTATTAGCAAAAATGTGTGCTATTATCTTCAGGGAGAAAGGCCATCAATTTCAAGAGATCATCAATGAAAAGTTAGTTACATACGATTTTGACGAAAAATCAAAACCATTCCTAAATCTAAAGGCATGGATACTCTATAGTATTTATACCTGGTACTGTGGATGCCGTCTTAATCTACCTAATAAATTCCCAACAGTATATGAAGGTGATGGAACAAGTAGTAAGTCAGACCCTGATGCGCTTGCATTCACAAAATGTATTCACTCCGGAGCTGGCGTAAAAAATGGTACTCGGAATCAAATAAGAATAACGCCACTGCTTGAGTATATGTTCGAGATGGAACAGGAGGCAATTAAAGTAAAGGAATTAAACGCAAAAAATGACTAGTACATTAAATGTTAGCAGCTACATTAACTATTTCCGTCAATTGGCTATTCGACATAAGGATATTCGCCATAATGTTGAAAGTGAAACAGGTAATGGAGATATTGGCACAAAGCACTTTGCTAGATGGAGTGCAGAAGAGGTTGTTACCGGATTAAGGAGTAGTATCAGCTTTACCCCATCTGCTTTATTGCTCGAGCTTTACGAGGTAATTACCAAATCTGAATCTCCTTATGATATCAAAGGTGATTACAAGGGTGCATTCACTGTATTGGCTCATGCAGCTCCTGAAAATGTTAGTGCTGAAATAGAGGCATTTGAGTTAACAGAAAGTATTTGTTATGATTTATTAGCTGAAATATGGCAGGATCATTACGGTCCTAATACCCAAAGAGATTCTACACCATTCAAATACTTTGACTTTGCCAACTTATCAATACTGCCAACAAGTAAGCTTTTTGATAATGAATTTGGATATAGAGTAGAATTTGGCTTTGAATTTAGGCAAACTAGAAATATTACTACACCACCTGCAGAAGGTACATTCATTTAATTATGTTAAAGAATCTATTATACCCTAAAAATATAGCATCCGGTGTAGGTGAAGTAATTTACATCGCCTTGCAAAGTTGGTTTTTTTCAATTGCAAAATCAAATAATAGTATAGAAATTACTGATAATCATGTATTTATTGAAGATAAGGGTTTCATACAGTTGCGAGCTGCACCACAAAAAAACAATGCTTCAGGAAAGTCTAGTGGCGAAATAGGTCTAAATAACACTCAGTATGCAATCCAAGGTTTTATTGCAG
>CANCKV010000057.1 GCA_947378615.1 Chitinophagaceae bacterium
CCTTGCTTCTTTTGCAGTTTCTTCTGCTGCTAGTCAGGCAACTATCAGTTGGTCAACTGCCACAGAAGTCAATACAGATCATTTTGATGTAGAAAGAAGTTTAGATGGTAAATCTTACACTGTGGTAGGTAAAGTAGCAGCAACTGGAAATTCTAAGAATTTAGTCCCTTATACATTTACAAATAATGTGGCTTCTTTGACAGGTACCGTATATTATCGCTTAAAGTCTGTTGACAAGAGTGGTCAATTCAATTACTCTAATACTCAAACAATCAATATTAAAACTTCTAAGAACTATATCACTAACTTATATCCAAATCCTCTACATGCAGGTCAGGATATTAAGTTTACTTATCAAAGTTCTAAGGCTGCTTCTGTTACATTCCAACTATATAATTCAACTGGAAAGAAAGTAACTAATAGCAACTTATTTGTAAGTGAAGGTTCTAATGCACTTGCTTTACCTGTAGGTCAACATTTGAATACAGGTGTTTATTACTTGACAGTTTCAGTTGATAATGCAGTAGTTCAAAAATTACCATTGGTAGTTCAATAATATTTTTATTTTGATTCAGATTTGACAACTTTTCTAAAGTTGTCAAATCTTTATAACTTACAACGTATAACTTACAACGTATAACGTATAACGTACAACTTGCAAAATGATTGTTTTTAATGCCAACAAATAAATAGTTAGAAAATGATAAAATTGAAAAAAGGGATTGTCCTCGGTGCGGCATTTCTTCTTACAGTAGGGTCAATAACATCTTGCAAACATGATGCAGGTGTTTTGGATAAATGTCTTGGAAAGAATATTACTTTGGACACCACTTATGTTCAAAATAATATGACTATAATTGACAACACTACTACCCCTCCTACTGCGGGAGAGTTAATTCTTGATACTACAAATGTTTATGTGAAATCCGATAAACGTACCCCTCCTTATTCAATAAGTCTTAATGGTGGTCAAACTTGGATAAAAAAATATCCTATTGATTCAATTGGGCTTACGAAATCATATAAAGTAGTGATAAAAGATGGAGATGGTTGTCTCTCCCCTGTTTATACTATTTCTTTACAATAATTAAGGGCATACTCTAAAGAAGAGTATTAATATTTATGTTTCAAAACTTAAAATAGAATGAAAATGAAGAAAACGGTATTGTCAATATTACTTTGCATTTCTCTTGTAGCTTGCTATTATGACAAAGCGGATGTAATAAATCCAAATGCTGCTTATGTAGGTTGTGATACTACTAGCGTTAATTATAATAGTGTAGTCGCACCAATTTTATCTAATAACGGTTGTTTGTCCTGTCACAGTGGTTCTGCGAGTTCAGGGGGAAAAATCCCTTTAGATACTTATACATCTGCAAAGTCGTCTGCTGTTAAAGGAGAACTTTTACCTTCCGTTAGACAAGATGCTACATGTGCAGCTTGTGGATCTAATTATGCACCAATGCCTGCCGGTGGTTCCAAAATAAGTGATTGTAACATAAATAAAATAGCAGCTTGGATTAATCAAGGATGTAAAAATTAAATTAAAGTAATAAAGCAAACTCATGAAAAAAACAATTTTAGCGTTAAGTATTTCTGCCTTGTTCGCTACAAGTGCAATGTCACAACAAAAAGTGTATTCTACCAAAACAGGTCAGATTAGTTTCGATGCTACAGGTACTTGTGCCGAAGCAATTAAGGCAGTCAATAATCAGGTGGATAGTAAATTAGTCGATAAGACTGGTCAAATGGTCGTTAGTGTATTGATTAAAAGTTTCAAATTTGCCAACGCTTTGATGGAAGATCATTTTAATGAGAATTATATGGAAAGCACCAAGTTTCCCAAAGCAGATTTCAAAGGATTCATTACAAATGTATCAACTGTAAATTTTGCTAAGGATGGTTCTTATCCTGTAACAGCAAAGGGTAAATTAACTATTGATGGTAGAGAAAAAGAGATGACTTTTACTGGTACAGCCATTATTGAAAAGGGTAAGTTGACAATCAAGTCTAACTTTAATGTTCCTTTGAATGACTTCATTCGTGGTAGTTATATTGGTACTCAGATTTCAGCAGAGGCTAAGGCTACTCTGAATTGTAAGTACGAATAACCCCATGCGAATTAATTAATCAGTTTTCATAAATTTAATTTTAATAAAATGGTATTCAAGCAAAAGCTTTTTACACTTCTTGTTCTTGTAGTTGCCTCTGCAAAAATTGCAACAGCACAAGATGTTGACTTATTCAAAAGTCAGGATGAACAAGATAAAAAAGATAAACTTAATTCGACAGATTATATTACGGCTACATTTAAGACGACTAGAATGGTGAATGGTCAGTCCATCGAAAATGTAGGAGAGGGTATTATGGATGTGAAGGTCTCTCATAGATTTGGTACAATTAGTCAGGGAGCTTATGGTTTGTGGGGGCTTGATGCCGCTACAATGCGTATAGGTCTCGATTATGGTATTACAAATAGATTGATGGTTGGAGTAGGTAGGACAAACGGAGGATTGTTTGATGGTTTCGCTAAGTACAGATTACTTCGTCAGTCCACGGGAAAGGTCAATATGCCTGTATCTGTAAGTCTTGCAGGAGGTACAATTTGGAGAACCCAAAAAGATCCTTCCTTGAATCATTACTCAGATAGATTCAATTATTCAGGTCAGATTTTGATTGCACGTAAATTCAATGATTTTTTATCATTACAAGTGGTTCCAACGATTATACATTACAATTCTGTTGCTAATTCAACTTTATCTAACGATTATTATTCTGTTGGAATTGGTGGTAGGTTGCGTTTGACTAAACGTGTAAATCTTACTGCTGAGTACTATCCTCAATTTACTAAAAGAGAAGGGACGACAAATTCCTTTTCAGTTGGCTTTGATATAGAAACAGGTGGACATGTTTTCCAATTTCATTTCACCAACTCTACAGGTATGGATGATAGAAGTTTCATAGAAGAAACAACAGATAAATGGAATTCAGCTAAGGGGGTACACTTTGGATTTAACATTGCGAGGGTATTCAAAATAGTTGAGCCAAAAGCTGTGAAGATGTAATCAATTAAGGATATTTTTCATTTTAACAGGGTCTATTTTTTTCGGTTGGTTTCTTTTTATAAGGAAATCAACCGTTTTTATTTTTCAGAGGCTCTACTATATGAACTAAGTGCTTTATAAAAAACACTTAGGAATGCTGAATAAATAAATTGAGCAATTATAAAATCGTTTCTTTAAGTAGCCCCCAATTCTACATAGTAGAATTTCTATGTGAACTTCTCTTTAATAAAACATAGAAAAAATCTATGTGCTTTCTATGTGAACCTATCTGCCTATGTGTTGAGCTTTTTTTTATAAAATTCGCGTTATTTTCTATAGTATTAAATCTGAAAATTGCTCAATTTATTTATTTTACCTTCCTAAGAAAGAGTTACAGTCAAATCAATATCCAAATTCTCCATCAAAAAATCTCCCATTTCATCATTCATTGTAAACCCTTTTTCGCTAGTATAAAGTGTAATTTTCATATTTTCTTCAGGTTCATATAGATGAAACTTCAAGGAAGTTTTACCTGGGTTCTGTTTCATATTTTGCGTAACAAAATTAACAAAATCAGTAGAGACAGTCGTTGTAGTTAAACTGATTTCAATTCCTTTAGTCATCGTAGGTTTTACTGTTTCCAATAAATTAATTGAGCCCACTTTAAAATCATAAGCGCCACCATCTTTCCAAGAAGCCTTAAAAGTACCTGTAACAATCAAGCTTTTTCCGATTTCCAAATAATTTTTGAACCTTAGATAGTCTTCTCCAAAGAGTGCAATTTCTGTTTTACCAAAATAATCTTCAATAGAAAGGATACCGAAATCTTTATTCGTTTTTGTTTTTCTATGCTGCGCCTGTGTAACCAAACCTGCAATTTTAAAATTCTTTCCACCATTTGATTGAGATAGGGTTACACTTTCCTTAATTTCATTAAAGTCATTGAGTGGCATGATTCCATAATATTTCAACTCAAAACGATAATGATCAAGCGGATGTCCACTCATAAACATGCCTGTAACTTCTTTCTCATGATCAAGTTTTTCTGTCAGCGTCCAAGGTTCACAAGGCGCAATTTTGGGTTTAGGAACTTCCATCGCAGCGGGAAGTTCTCCAAAAAGACTATTTGTTGTTCCTGCGGCAAGCGTTAATTGTGTTTGACCGTGTGCAATAATTTTTTCCAATCCACATACCCTCTCCCCTTCTAACGTATAAAAGTATTGAGCCCTATGAAATTCAGGAAAACAATCAAACGCACCACTATATGCAAAGGTTTCTAATGACTTCTTGTTCACATTCCTTGTAACAATTCGTTCACTAAAATCGAATATATCTTTATATAATCCGTTCTTTTTTCTTTCCGCAATAAGGTTTTCTATTGCATTCTCCCCTGCACCCTTCAAGCCGCCTAATCCAAATCTAATCTCTCCCCTACTATTCACCGCAAATCCTTTGAGTGATTCATTAACATCAGGCCCCAAAACTTTGATTCCCATTCTTTTACATTCTTCCATAAAGAAGGTAATTTTATCAATACTTCCCGCATGATTCAATACAGCAGCCATATATTCGCTTGGATAATGAGCCTTTAGATAACCTGTTTGATAGGCAACAAAGGCATAGCATGTACTGTGAGATTTATTAAAAGCATATTGTGCAAATGCCTCCCAATCAGTCCAAATCTTCTCCAATTTATCAGCAGGATGCCCCTTTGCAGATGCTCCATCTATAAATTGCTTTTTCATTTTATCTAGTACTGAAATCTGCTTTTTACCCATTGCCTTTCTCAAAACATCCGCATCCCCCTTTGAGAATCCTGCCAACTTTTGCGAAAGCAACATTACCTGTTCTTGATACACAGTAATTCCATAAGTCTCCTGCAGGTATTCTTCCGTGTCCTGAATGTCATAAGTAATTTCTTCTTTACCATGCTTTCGCAAGATGAATTTTGGAATATAAGCAATAGGGCCGGGTCTATATAGGGCATTCATCGCAATCAAATCGGCAAATTTATCGGGTTTTAATTCTCTCAAATACTTTTGCATACCTGCACTTTCAAACTGGAATGTAGCATTCGTTTCACCTCGTTGATAGAGTTGGAAGGTCTTTTCATCATCTAGTGGAATATCATCTATTACGATGTCCACCCCGTGATTCTGCCTGATTAGTTCTAGGGCAGTTTTGAGGATAGAAAGCGTTTTTAAACCCAAAAAGTCCATTTTAATGACCCCTGCCTCTTCAATAGTATTACCTTCAAACTGCGTCATCCATAATTCCGACTCTTTAGAGGTGGCAACCGGAATTAAATCTGTCAAATCTTGTGGAGCAATGATGATTCCTGCAGCATGAATCCCAGTATTCCGCACACTTCCTTCTAATCTTTCGGCCTCTTTCAATACCTGCGCACGTATATCATCTCCATTATATATTTCCCTTAGTAAACGAATATTATCTAAGTCTTCGGGTGGCAATCCATCCTTTTCTTCTAGACTCTTCTCCCCATCTTTTTTGGTAAGAGGTGCAGTCAAAACTCTTTTTAATTCTGTTCCAGGTTTATCAGGCACCATCTTCGTCAAGGCACGACTTTCCGACAAGGGTAAATCCAATACCCTAGCTACATCGGCAATACTGCTTTTTGCCGCCATCGTACCATAAGTAATTATTTGAGCTACTTGCGATTTCCCATATTTTTCCACCACATAATCAATGACTCGCTGACGACCATCATCATCAAAGTCAGTATCAATATCCGGCATTGACTTACGATCAGGATTCAGGAAACGCTCAAATAGTAGGTTATATTTTATGGGGTCAATATTCGTAATTCCAATACAATAGGCCACCACACTTCCTGCAGCAGACCCTCTTCCTGGGCCAATAAATACGCCCATTTTTCTTCCTGCCTTAATGAAATCACTAACAATCAGAAAGTAACCTGCAAATCCCATGAATTTAATAGTCCCCAATTCAAAATCAATACGTTCCTGTGCTTCTGAACTTATTTCATGGTATCTTTCCTTTGCACCTTCATACGTCAAGTGCTTTAGATATTCCCACTGATTTAAAGTATCGGACTCATGCACTTTGAATGATTCAGGTATTGGGAAGTTAGGTAAGGCAATATCTTTTTTTAGATTTAATACTTCTATTTTATCTACAATCTGATTGGTGTTGTCGATACTTTCAGGAATATCATGAAAGAGCTTTTTCATCTCGTCGGGCGATTTGAAATAGAATTGGTCATTAGGAAATTTGAATCGACGATTCTTAATCATGATATCATCATTAGAAAAGTCATCAAACCCAGGTGTAGATTGCTTTTCCCCTGTATTGATACACAAAAGAATATCATGTGCATTATAATCGTCCTGATTGGTATAATGGCTATCGTTTGTGGCAATAACAGACACATTGTGTTTCTTCGCAAACTTTAAAAGTGTTTCATTAATCTTTTCTTGCTCATCAATCTGATGGCGTTGAATCTCAATATAATAGTCTTCACCAAATATATCTAACCACCATTTAAACTCCTTTTCTGCTTCTTCTTCAGTACCATTCAATATTGCTTGTGGCACATGAGCACCAATGCAACAGGTAGTTGCAATTAATCCTTCGTTATATTTCAGAATCAATTCCTTGTCTATTCGAGGATATTTACTATACATTCCCTCAATAAACCCTAAGGAAGTCAATTTTAATAAATTCTGATACCCTATTTTATTCTTAGCCAATAGAACCTGATGAAATCTTTTATCCTTTTGTTCTTTGGTGAAAATTTTGGTATGTCTATTTGCCACTACATAAAACTCACATCCTACGATTGGTTTTATTTTAGGGGCGAGAATATCCTTCCCATTCTCATCCTTGCCAATTACTTTTGTGTCTTTCCATGCTTGTGCTACAAACTCGAATGCGCCAAACATATTACCATGATCGGTTATTGCGATTGCAGGCATATCATATTTAGCAGCCTTAGAATAAAGGCTTTTTATACTTGCAGCACCATCTAATAGAGAGTATTGCGTGTGAACATGTAAATGAGAAAATTGACACATAATTCTTTTAATTATGAAATATGAGTTATGAGTTATGAGTTATGAGTTTTCATTAACACTCATAATTCATAACTCATATTTCATACCTCTTTGTGAGCGTTCAAATATCAAATATTAGCAACAAAAAGCATAGACTCTTTTATCCACAAAATTTTCAAAATGCTTTTTGAATATTATAATAATGCACAAAAAGTAAATCCTCCTCCCCTATTCAGTTTTTAGTATTAAACAAACATAGATTCACAAATAAAATTTTATCTAATAACTAAGTCGAGGCTACGAAGTAGGATACCTATACAATGTCATTAAGTTAAGGAAGGTTTCGCTTTGAGCGAAGCCTTCCTTTGTATTCAGAATATGCTTAACTTAACAACATTGTATTCCTTTGTGACCTTCTATTAAAAAAATAAAAAAAACTATCACTTTTCTATGTGGCTATGTTTCTATGTGTTTAGCCTTTTTTTTCTATCATTTAAATAACGAAAAACATGAACCCCTTCATTTCAGACTTAATGATAAACCCTACTTTTTGACTTTTTTTAAAACTTCTCTCTTATTCAATTATCGTTACCCTTTAACCCTTAGTTTTGCGCCCTAAAAAATAAAATTTTCTTACAGATGATTAGTGCTAGAAATGTCACCCTTGCTTATGGCAAAAGGGTTTTATTTGATGATGTAAACATCAACTTCATAAAAGGTAATTGTTATGGTATTATTGGGGCAAATGGTGCCGGCAAGAGTACTTTCATGAAAATATTGGCGGGAGAGATTGAACCTAACAAAGGAAGTGTTGATATTACCCCCGGAGAAAGATTGGCTGTATTAAATCAGAATCAATTTGCTTTTGACAATGAAACTGTTTTAAATACAGTACTTATGGGGCATAAGAAAATGATTGAGGTAATGCAAAAAAAGGATGCTATCTATATGGATCCTGATGCAACAGAAGACGATTACATGCATGCTAGTGAACTCGAGGCAGAATTTGGCGAAATGGGTGGTTATACAGCAGAAAGTGATGCGGCCACTCTCCTTGGTAGTCTTGGAATTGCTGAAACAATGCATCAAACCTTAATGAAAGATATACCGAGCAACATGAAGGTGCGTGTTCTATTGGCACAAGCCCTTTTTGGAAATCCCGATATCTTGCTTTTGGATGAGCCTACGAATGGTTTGGATATTGAAACAATTGGATGGCTAGAGAACTTCCTTGCAGACTATGAAAATATTGTATTGGTAGTGAGTCATGACCGTCACTTTTTAGATACCGTTTGTACACACGTTTCAGATGTTGACAGGAGTAAGATAAAAACCTATACAGGTAACTATACTTTCTGGTATGAAAGTAGTCAGTTAGCTGCAAGACAATTGAATGATAAGAATAAAAAGAATGAAGATAAGCGAGCTGCATTGCTAGATTTCATCGCTCGTTTCTCTGCAAATGCCTCAAAGAGTAAGCAGGCTACTAGTAGAAAGAAGGCTTTGGAGAAACTAACTATTGAGGAAATTGAACCAAGTAATCGTAAATATCCGGGAATCATCTTTCAACCTTTGAGAGAAGTAGGCAATCAAATACTCAACGTAGAGAATTTGAAACGAGCAGTTGATGGAAGAGTATTGTTCGACAAAGTTAGTTTTAGTGTCAATAAAGGTGATAAGATTGCTTTTTTGAGTAAAGATCCTTTGGCTATCACAAGTTTTTTTGAAATAATAAATGAAAACTTAAAGGCAGACGGAGGTAAATATGAGTGGGGAACTACTGTTACAAAAGCTTATTTGCCAGTAGAACACAATGAGTTTTTCAAGAGTGGAGATACCTTACTTGATTGGTTGAGAAATTTCGTACCTCCGCATGTCACAGATGCAGATGAACCATTTTTACGTGGATTCTTTGGTAAAATGTTATTTAGTGGAGATGACATCAGTAAGAAAACCAATGTTTTGAGTGGAGGAGAAAAAGTACGTTGTATGGTAAGCCGAATGATGTTGCAAAATCCTAATTGTGTAGTGTTAGACCAACCAACCAATCACCTTGATTTGGAAAGTATCCAAAGTTTTAATGAAGGTTGTAATACTTTTCCAGGAATTGTATTGTTAACCTCTCATGATCATACTTTCATGCAAACAGTAGCAAACCGTATCATCGAATTGACTCCTAAAGGCGCAATTGATAGATTGATGACCTTTGACGAATATTTGGAAGATAAGAGAGTGAAGGAATTGAGAATAGAGATGTATGCTTAATTTAGTTGTTAGTTGTTAGTTGTTAGTGGTTAGTTATTAGTGGTTAGTGGTTAGTGGTTAGTTATTAGGGTTTAGTGTTAAGTGTTTACTAGTTAATTCTTCTTAATAACTAATCAATATTCACCACTAAACCCTAATAACTAACCACTAACCACTAAACCCTAATAACTAACCACTAACAACTAACAACTAACAACTAACCACTATTTTCCCACCACATTAATGCTTACTTCCGCACTATAACTACCCGTTTCGACATCGCATACTGTATAAATACCCTTGTATTTATATTGGGCCGCCACTCCGTTTGCTGGCAAATCGGTATCTAAAAAAGGACTTTTTGATATTGTTCTATACGGTTTACTATCATAACCTTTTCCCGTATCACGGTATAGATTCATGGTAACATAACCATGTTTTTGGAAACTGACTTCTGGAAATCCAGCCTCTTCCTTTAACTTCAAAACTGGTTCAGTCACTTGTGAGGCATCAGCGGATGTAAATATCCCCAATATTTTTTGAATAGCTTCTGAACAACCGTTTGCCTTTGCCTTTGCCCCTTTTTGGGCAAAACGACCTTGAATTCCAGGCAATACCAATTTTGGCATCGCATCTAGCACAATCGCTACAGGAGGAACTAACACCAAAGCACCATTCGAATTATTCCTACTCGAATTCACAAAGGCTGTCCAAGCCAGCTTATTTTTCTCTTCGGCTATCTCAGATTTCACTAGCCAAGCCATAAAAGCAGCATCTTCGGTAGCTTCGGTGACTTCATCTGCAGTAAATCCCAAATCAACTGAATAATGCGGTAATTCTTTTGAAAACCCTGTAATCTGAATACTAAACTCACCATTGTTTGATAATACGAAATATCCCATAATTGTAATTTTTAAATGAAACTAGAAAAAAGATTATTAATGAGCCCTTTATGGCATTATTAAATTTTGAAATTGATTTGCAGACCATACTTAATTTACGTCCTAGAATGAGTTGAGGTGCTCCTAGAATGATTCTGGGAGTTCCTAGAATGAGCTGAGGACTTCCTACAATGATTCTGGGAGTTCCTAGAATGAGTTGAGGAGTTCCTAGAATGATTCTGGGAAGTCCTAGAATGAGTTGAGGAGTTCCTAGAATGATTCTGGGAAGTCCTAGAATGATTCTGGGAAGTCCTAGAATGAGTTGAGTAGTAGAAAAAATATCTTTTCTTAGACTATCAATTATTTTAAAAAGAAGAAGAAAAAGTGTATTTGAAATTGAGTGAGTAATATTGGTCGCCACGGGTGGGTTTGTGAGATTGGTAACCATATATCTCTTTAACACATGTAAACGTTCATTTATTAATGTCAAGAGGAAACGTTAAAATCTAAAAAGGGTAAGGCAAATTCAATTAAAGACAACTATCAAGTCAATAT
>CANCKV010000058.1 GCA_947378615.1 Chitinophagaceae bacterium
AATTATCCCTTTTACTACTGCAATAAATAAAATTGCGATAAATTGTTCAAAAAAACTTCGCAATAGTGGGCAACAGTTAGAATTTAAAGACCTTATAATTGGCGCTACAGCCATTCATAAACACCTTCCTTTAGCTACCCTCAATTCTAAACATTTTGATAAACTCGATTCTTTACTAATTATTACCCCTTTCTCAATTGTATGAAGCAAAAAGTTATTATTATTGGTCCGGCACACCCTTTAAGAGGAGGTCTAGCCTCGTTTGATGAACGTTTAGCCCGCCAATTCCAACAACAAGGCTTCGATACTACTATTTATACATTTTCTTTACAATATCCAGGATTTTTATTTCCAGGAACGACACAATATTCCTCTGAACCTAAACCAACCGACATCAATATTAAAGTCCGAATTAATTCTATTAATCCCCTTAATTGGTTGAGTGTCGGTTTTGAATTGAAAAAGTTACAACCTGCTATTATTGTAATTCGGTATTGGCTGCCTTTTATGGGACCTTGTTTAGGAACAATATTACGGTGTGCTAAATTGAACAGGAAGACTAAAATTGTTTGTATTGCAGATAATGTTATTCCTCATGAAAAACGTTTTGGAGATAAACCTTTTACACAATATTGTTTTAAGACTGTAGATGCGTTTATAACAATGAGCGAGAAAGTATTAATGGACTTGAAATTATTTACCAAAAATCCGTCTCAACAAATTGTGCATCCACTGTATGACAATTTTGGTGAAGCACTACCTAAACCTACCGCAAGAAAACACTTAGGAATTAATGAAGGAGAAAATATCATCTTATTCTTTGGCTTTATTCGGAAATATAAGGGGCTTGACATCTTATTTAATGCCATGAAAATAATCAAGGAACAAACAAATTCTGGACGTTTCAAAGGATGTAAGCTTTTAGTTGCAGGAGAATATTATGAAGATAAAAAACTATATGACGACCTGATTAAGGAGTTAGAAATTGCCGATCAATTGATTCTTCGTACAGACTTCATTTCTGATAGCGAGGTTAGGTATTATTTAAGTGCGGCAGAT
Source organism: Chitinophagaceae bacterium (assembly GCA_947378615.1). GTDB lineage: Bacteria > Bacteroidota > Bacteroidia > Chitinophagales > Chitinophagaceae > Parasediminibacterium. The sequence goes on from CANCKV010000058.1 coordinate 1,060, forward strand.
TTTGTAATACAACCTTACCGGCAGGCAACACAAAGCGGTGTAACCCCTTTGGCCTATCATTTCGAGAAACCAATGTTAGTGACAAATGTAGGAGGCCTTCCTTCACTAGTTCCTGAAGGAAAAGTGGGATTAATTGCAGAACCAAATTCAGAATCGATTGCAGCCAAAATACTAGAGCTATATACAATTGGCGAAGAACATTTTCTACCTTTCCTTCGAGTAGAAAAGTTGAAATACAGTTGGAAGGTCTTGGCTGATACAATAATTAACTTGTCGGGCATTTAGAAAAAAAAACAACAATGACAGCTTTGAAGAAACTTGCATTGTTGTTCTTTTGTTAAACTAAATAACCAATAAAACACCAAACAGGATTGTACAGGATAGTAATAAAAAAAAGTCAAGTAGATTTGCAGCTACTTATGAAATAGGTGAGTCAAAAAACTTCTTGTTTTATATTTGTCAAATTGATTTATGAACAAATGCTTTCATTTAATGAAAGCAATCGACTTAAATTAGATATATGAAAAAGTGTACTTACTTATTGTTCACCTTCTCTAATAATACTTTGTTATCATTGCACAATTAATAGCATACTATATGAAAAAGTTTACCCTTCATTTATTGAATCGCTTTAATAATTCTATTAATATAATTAGTCGAAAATATTTTATGAATACTGTTAGCCTTCAAACAGTTCATCAATTCCAGTTTCTTCCATATTTTACAAATATTAATCATAGAAAAAATAGTTACATGAAGAATATTGTTTATTTACACAAATCAACTTTGGCGCTAATCGCAAGTTTGCTTTTTACATTTGGAAGCTTATCAGCACAAGTAATAAATGAGGGGTTTGAAGAAACAGAATGGCAAGGTGCATTCAAAAACCCGAATAATTCTGGTACAACAAGTGGTTCCGTTGTTATTAATGCAACAAGTGCTAATAGTACTATGATTTATTATACAGCCCCATCTTCAAGCACTTCAAGTTATAGCATGACTGTAACAAGTACAGGTACAGGCACTAAATCTACTGGAAGTACTAAGTTTACTAGTACCCTCACATCGACAGGATTAAATACTTCACCAAATTCTGGCACTTGGTGGTATTCAAGGGCTAACTCAGGAACTGATACGAAATTGCAAAAAGCACATTCAGCTTTAAATTCATTACAACTTAGTTCAGGAGGATATGTAATTACTCCAATCATCAGCACGGGAATTGCCACAGTTACATTTTGGGCATCTCCTGCTGGAAAATTCTTTATTGGAGCAAATACTGCAACGGCTAATCCAACTGTACAAGGTTACAGTAGTAATTCAAGTAATAATGGATATACCTATGGGGTCAGCACCTATCCTGCGAATGGTACACAAGGTAATTCTTACATGCAATCCTTTACCTATTCAACTTTTTTAACCAACCCTGCTGAACTTGGGGTATTTAATGCCTCTGGAAATAGCATCTATATTGATGACATTGCAATCACTTTGAATCAAGGAACTCAGGCAACAGTTACTACAGGAAGTTCATCATCACTCACTTATACAACAGCTACTGTATCTGGAACAATTACAGCGAATAGCCCTTCTCCAAATGCTGTTGTAATTTCTAGTGGAATTTGCTTTTCTACTTCAGTAGCACAGCCTGATACTAGCGGAAATTTTAGTACTGATGGGCCAGTTGGGATAACTTCAGGTTCGATTTCGAGTTTACTCTCTAATCTTACACCGAAAACTCATTACTACGCAAGGGCTTATGCTATCACAACTGCTGGAATTATTTATGGTAGTACAACAACCGAATTTACAACTCTTGCACCTACTAAACCAAGTTTAACTACAGATGCAGTATCTAACATTCTTTCAAATAAAGCAACAGGTGGTGGAAACATTTCGGATAGTGGTGGGCTCGTAATCTCACAAAGGGGAGTTTGTTGGAGTACCACATCTGGAACAGAAACAGCTACTTCTGGCATTAATTTCACGAAAGATGGAGTAGGTAGTGGTACATTTAGTAGTTTGATTAAATCACTTCAGCCATTAACAACCTATTATGTGATGGCTTATGCCATAAACAGTCTTGGGATTACGTATGGTAATGAAATAAGCTTTACTACTGCTGTTGCAGGTCCAGTTATAATTGCAACGCCAAATACGATTAATTTCCCTACTACAACGCTAAATAGTACACCAAAAATATTGACAGATACTATCAAAGGAACTTTTCTTTCCCCCGCAACTGGAAATGTGACTATTGCTATCTCGGACACTAACTTTTTAATGTCCACATCATTGAATGGTGTCTATTCAGATACAATAGTTCTTCCTTATATTAAGGGGACATTTGATACAGTTATCTATATCAAGGAAATCACTAATAACTATGCTTCTAATACAAGTACTATTACTTTCAGCATACCGGGTGTGACAAATTTAAGTTCCGACAACATTGTGTTAAATGACAATATAGTTCCCGATCCTAATGTTCTTACAAATTTAGGAACAGAATTTTGGGTAGGTCATGGTTTGGAAGAACACATGGGTAGTAAGAATGCCTATGGTTTACAGGTATATATTGCGACAGGCGCTCAGTCCGCTACTGCAAAAGTATCTATCCCTGGAATTCCATCCTTTGCTCCACAATATTTCACTATAGCCCCAAATACAGTACAGATAGTTTCTGGATTCCCTACAGGTGACGGCACTGCAAATAACAAAAGTGGCACTGCTGATGCTCGTTTGTATTATACAGGAATTAGTAATAGGGCAATTCACGTTGAAGTAACTAACAACGTACCTGTGGCTGTATTCTTGTATGACTATGCAACAAATAACTCCGCAGGAGGTAGCATGGTGTTCCCAACAAACACATGGAATTCTTCTTATATCGTTCAAACTTATGGAGGGGCTTCAACAAATACGGGTATTCCAAATACCTACTTCTTTGTTATGGCAAAAGAAAACAATACCAAAGTAATATTTAAGCCAACTGCCCAAATTCTTGATTCAGCGTCATCACCAATTATAACTGGTCAAAAAGTACTCGGTTCTAAGATAGCTTACGATGTAAACACTAGTGACACAATTATACTAAATAAGGGTCAGGTATTTAATGCTATTGGTTTGGTAGATATTTCGACAAAAGTCAGCAATGACCTTACAGGTACGCTTGTCTCAAGTGATTGTAGTCATCCAATTGCAGTATTTGCTGGGAATAGTCGTACTTTAATAAATGCACCGGGACTCAGCTGCTTTCCAAATTCAGGTTCTGACAACCTAATTCAACAAATGTTTCCAAAAGTTGCTTGGGGCACTAAATATCTAACTGTACCAACTAAAACAATGGAATATAATTTATTCAGAATTGGAGTGGGAGATACAACTACAGTTGTAACAGTAGATGACAGTATATTGGATAAGTCAAAATTAAATACCACTGGATTATTTTATGAGATTGAAGGTAACACTTGCAAGAAAATTCAAAGTAATAAGCCAATTACTGTAACACAGTTCATTTTACCCGGAAGTGCTTGTGGAGGAGCAGTAATCGGAAATAGTGGAACAGGAGACCCTGAAATGATTTTATTAAGTCCTGTTCAGCAATCAATAAAAAGTACAACAGTTTATGCATCTGATTTTAAGGATGGTGCTTCTGGAGGTGCTTATATTAATGTGGTGATTCCTACGAGTGGTGTTTCAAGTTTCAGATTAGACATAGATACTGCAAATAATCCATTGCAATATGTAGATACAGGTGCTAGCAGTTATCCAGATACTTTGGGCATAAGTCATGCCTATGCTCCTGCTGACACACTAATACCTATTGCAAATGCATTCAGACCATTTCCTCAGGATCCAACTTATTCATGGGCGAAATTTCATGTAAGCTATCCGGGCATTCATACTATGTCTGCTTCTGTTGGCTTTAACGCAATTGCCTATGGTGTTGCAAACGGTGAAAGTTGGGGTTATAATGCGGGTACAAAAATCGTGGATTTAACCACGCACATTTCAACCAATACACCTTATGGTCACTCGCAGGATAGTTTAGCAGGAACTACTTGTAAAGGCAATACAACATGGATTAATATATCGTTACCTTACGATTCCTCCACAGTTCAAAGTATGGAATGGAAATCTGACAACGACCCAAGTATTATTCCTGCCAACTTCGACACAAGTGTCAATAAGCCAGTTGCTGTTGACCATTTTGTTCAAGCAGGTGTGACTTATTATACTTATAAATCACCTATTAACTATACTTTTAACAACCTAGGCACTTACAACTTTACAGTAACTGTTTATGGCACTTTTGCTAATGATTGTGGTGGTTCACAAACCATTAAAGTTCCAATGATTATTGGCAAAGACATTACTGACTTTAGTTATTTACCTGCTAGTTGTGGAGATTCTACTTATAATTTCAAAAACACAACTAATACTTTCTCAAGTGCAAAAGATTCAATGGTAATTTGGACATTCCCAACTGCCACTGATACGCTCTTCAACACAACAAAAAAGAGAGGAGACACTGCCTATACATTCCCATTTGTAGCAGCCAACAATCCTACAAACAGAACTGTAAAGCTTCGTTCTATTAATTCAATTGGATGTTTTTCGGATACAGTTAAAACATTCCCTATTTTGGTTGCGCCCAAACCTGTAGCGGCTTTCAGTTTGAGGGATAGTATCTGTCTTACAGATGCTGAAACCTTTACTAACAACACGGATTTGAACTATACTGCTAAGTATGGTAAAACGCCAACTTACAAATGGGACTTTGGAGATAATAATTCAAGTACGAGTGTAAATCCTACTCATCAGTATCAGTCTTCAGGAACTTATATTGCAAAGTTAACTGCGACTTCTGCCAAAGGCTGTGATAGTAGTATTTCTCATCTCATTGCGGTTGTAACCCCTCCTACTCCTTCACATATTACGAGCCTATCTACTAATACCACCAACTCATTATTGATTGGTGAACAGATAACACTTACAGATAACGTAAAAAATGGTATTTGGGGAAATACTGATAATAGGCTTGTAGCAATGGATAGTTCTTCAAATATTGCTAAAGTAACAGGATTGTCGAAAGGTTTAGATACCATCTATTATATACAACCTGCTCGAATTTGTAGTTCAGATACTGCTATATATCCATTACACGTTGAACCAAGTATTGTTTATATGCCAAACCTATTTACTCCTGATGGAGATGGGCATAATGACTTATTTTATGTCAGAGGAAGTACGACATTATATAAGGATGTAGAATTATGGGTATTCAGTTCATGGGGAAATCAAGTATTCCATCGTAAGGGTGCTGTTGAAAATCCAAATGATGGATGGGATGGCAACTTTAATGGCAAAGCTCAACCTAGTGGAGTATATGTTTGGGTTGCAAAACTTACAGGTTGGAACGGGAATATAGTCACACAGAAAGGGTCTGTGACTTTAATTAGATAGTACCATCAATTATTAAGGGTCGTTTATAAATAGAAAAAGAACATTCAACCCCATTATTATTTCTTAGTTGAATTAATAATGGGGTTGTTTTTTGTTTATGATTCTATTTTAGCTAATGCTAATCAATATATTTTCATTTCCTTTGAACTGATTTTCGACCCATTCTATATTGCGTTTATTCTTAAAATCGAACCACATTTGTCTGTACTCACCAGAATAATCTATTACCAACTTAAATTCTCTAAATGGCTTGTGTTTATTTAATGCAGCATAAAGTTTATTTTGAAGTTGAGAATTAGGCATTTGTTCAGCAAAATCTCTCATCACTTCAAAGGAATTATGAGATTGCATTGGTTCAATTTGTTGATAGTCCATCTGATTTTCTTCAAGCTTATCAAGGCTTTCTTCCCACCCCTCAGATTCCATTTCTTCTAACTGAATCATATCGGGTACCACCAATATCTCACCTGTTTTTATATGATAATAAACAGACAGACCCATATCTAAATCGGCTGCGATTTCTTCTATCTTTGATTTCGTAAAATTTAGCATCTACATTATTTTTAAAAAAACAAAAATAAACCGCTTAGGAACAGAACAAAAATAATTTGTACAACTTTTAAATACTAATAAGGATTATATTAAAAAGTATAAACTAACATTTTGAAATAAAGAGGTTGATATTTGTGTATATATAACTTTTAGAAAAGGAAAATATATTTTTCCAACACAATGACACAAAGACGCTAAGAAGCACAAAGAAAAAAGAAACTTAAACTTGCCTTAGTGCCTTTGAGGCTTTGAGTCTTTGTGTTGGAGAAATAAAAAAGAGATTATTTTATTTAAGCTTATATCTTAACATTAATAAACGCCTTATTGAAAAGATATTATAGTTGTTCAATTTATTTTTTTTGCATCCCTTAACAAAACAAAATGAACACTTACCTGAATTTCATGTTCCATCTAACGTCAATACCCATTATTACTCCTTTCCTTCTAGTCTTATTCCTAACATCTTTTGCTGATATTCAGGAACAAATGCTTTATGATTCAACATAAAATTTGCAGGTTTCTTTTCCGAATAAAAGCTCGCATTTATCAAGGGTTGACCTTGTAGAATTAATTCAAGACTACCCTCTTTTTGGCGTGCTATCATATATAACTTACTCAATGAATTGAATACAGTCTGTCCGTCCTTTTTAATAAAACTGCCATACGCCACAAAATAATCGGATACATCATTTATAGATACCTCCTTTTTTCCTTGTGGATAGGTGATACCTAATAGGTAAGCATCCGTTTCCCATCCATTAAAGTTGTTGATACTATTCAAATGCATGATATGTCCATCGGCCAATAGGTTCAGATATAGTTCTGTCACTTTTCCATCCTGTGTAATTCGAACACCATTCATCGTTTCATTATGCAATCTTTCTATAACAGGCAAATTCTTGTCATTAACAGAATCCTTTAGGATGATAGCTGTGATAAACTTAGTCTGTTTTACTTCTTGTGGGTAACCGATAGAATAATGTAGTTCGGTAGGATGCAATTCGTCCCTAGCTTTTGGTGCAATAACCTCTGTTAGTTTCATCTTTTCGGGAAAGTCATGTTCCCAACCTGTTTGTACCAAAGTTTCTGGAAATAAAGGACGTACCAAAACAGCCGATTTATTTTGAACAATACTAATATCGCCTCCTATCTTCTTAGCTGCCCCTCCCGGATGCAATAACCATGAAAATTTACCTGTTTCATAGCCCTTGACGTCATCTACAATCAGAATAACTTTTCCTAACCAAATAAAATGACGGAAGTTTCTTGCAAAATTGGCAGCAGTAGGGCCGGTTGCATTTGCTTGAATATACTTAATTGAACCGGCATCCATTAGTTCAGACAATGCTCCACGCAAAGGCGAACCGTTATATTCCTGTTCCTTAGGTTGCGCCTTTCCATTGAACATCACCACATTGTGCGCCTCGCTTTGACAGAAATATTCTGAATACTCTTTCGAACCATACCAACTATTTCCACCATCTTTAATAATATCCTCTCCATTGTGAAATAGTATGAAAGAACTCGCATCAGCATGAGAATGATTCCAAGTATAACCACTCTTAACCCCTAACATTGTTGCATCCTTATCCCAAGAATTACGCATCATACCCCAATCCATATCTGAAAACAACGCCGACTTCGGCAACTCAGGATTTTTCGGAGCCTTACTCATATCAGGCTGATAAACGATGCCAATTGGCGTGTTTGGCGATAACCCTTCCCTGTTCTGTCCATTCGAAACTTGATTCAAATACCAAAGATTATTGGTACTTTGATATCCTAATGCCTGTAACAGCTTAATTGGTCTATCGGCAGAGGTGGTAATATTACCATCACCAAAATTCAGTGAATAAAGAGTCCCTGTTCTAGGGTAAGCCACTTGCAGAAAGAAGTCGGACATTTTCTTTAAAGTGGGTGGTTCAGGTTGCTTTTTATTGGGGAAAGTATTCGCATAAGCAAGTCGAAAAAACAGGTATTCAGATAATCCAAAGGCTGCATAATTAACACTTTCATACATGCCTCCACTCCTATCCATCGTACGGGGTTTTGATTGTAGTTCATCTCCTGCAAAATTCATCCATTCTTCCGAAGCCTTAGAAACAGTCTCCACCCAACCTGCCGCGCGACTGTCCTCATTAATGATTGCCAAAGAGGCAATTCCAGCCATATCCACACAACAACTCCACCAATTATGCCCCATTGAGTTGAGGGTATGAATCCGAGTACTTGGCAAAACCCAATCATTCAATGCAGGCAATATTCCCATGCGAACCACTCCGTCAACGATTGTCCTCCTATCTTCTTTAGACAAATAATCATAAATGGCATCATATCCCTTTGCTACAATCCTACATTTATTGGCAGTTTGCAAGTCCGAGTTCCATGAAGGACTACGATTCAACATTTCCTCGTTAATCCAGGCTTTCTGTGTACATAACTTTAATAACACAGACTTTACCTTGTCTGCATATTTGCTTTCATTCGTTACCAAATAAGCAAGTGACAGATAATCGATATTTTCAGTAGCATCTCCTTTTGACAACAGGGTATTTGCCTCGGCAAGAATGGAGTTCCAATTATTGCTGATACAAGTATCGGTTTTGATACGCTCTTTTAAAGTATTTATTTTATTGGGGGTAAAGAACAAATAAGGGTGCTTGAGAGCCCCCTGCTGACTCATAATTGGATTTGTACTCAACAACAACGTTGCTGATAATATTGGCAGGGCATACTTTCTAATTAAATTCATACCTTATTACTTTTATTACTATTTGACATTTTAAACCTGAAATCACTATGTTCAACTATTAAAATTGCATTCTTCAAAAGTGTGGCAACGAGTCCTTTTTAAATAGCAAATGAACCTATTTTTTCATCAACTTTTATTGATAAATAAAAATTCTTTGACTAAAGGAATGAGAATGACGAATATATAGATTAAACGTTTAAATGTCCAATCATTTTTTTTCATTATCTCATGTGGCATTTAAAACAAAGTGGACAAAAAAGAAAGTGTATAAATTTCTAGTTATATTATTTTTGAAAAGAGTAAGGGAGTCAAAGTTTATTTTCAACTCGAAGTGAGAAATGAAAGAATTCATGTTTCTAGTTATATAACTTTTAGAAAATAAAAAAGGCTACCACTTAGGCACATAGCCACATAGAAAAAATTGTAAGGCAGCTCCCTTATTTTGACATTCTGCCCTTCCCTTTTCAGGTACTATGGCTTCTGCTGACTTCTGACTGTACCGTTTCGTATCACTACGAACGTTCACCGCTCGAGCATTCGCTCATACCTCCGACAATGTACTGTCAGACCTCTCAGGGTAAGGTCATAATCTTTCCATTCATGTAGCCTCTTCATTTACGTCTGCATGTTCTGTACAGTAAGGGGCTTTGGTTTCTCAAGCAATATCACCCACACACATCCGCCTTATATGAAGTTTCTGTTCGTAAGCTCGAATGTTTGCCGCTAGCTTCTTTCAGATCTCACCTCACGATGGACACCCTTGCTTTTGACTAACGATAAGCACTGCAACTCTCGTTTGGGACTTACATCACCGCTGTGGTTTCATCCGCTTTCACAGTAACATTGCCACGACCGAC
>CANCKV010000059.1 GCA_947378615.1 Chitinophagaceae bacterium
GTGGTTAGTGGTTAGTGGTTAGTGGTTAGTGGTTAGTGGTTAGTGGTTAGTGGTTAGTGGTTAGTGGTTAGTGGTTAGTGGTTAGTGGTTAGTGGTTAGTGGAAAATTATTAATCTTCAAATTTATTACAATTTACTTATATTTCATAATTCATATTTCATACTTTAAAAACTAACCACTAATAACTAACCACTATAAGGGTCTTGCCTTTTTTACTTCATCTGCCTTTACAGCACTTGCCTTATTTCCAAAACTCTTTCTCACATAAGTTAAAACATCTGCAATTTGTTGATCTGTCAAATAATTTACGGGGGGCATCGCATTACTATAGCGTTGACCATCGATTTCTTGTTGTTTCAATCCTTTTAATAAAATATTTATTAAACGATTTTTATCGCCTAATACATAACTAGTTTTAGAAAGGGAAGGATTTAGATTTGGTACCCCTCCTCCATCTACCTGATGACAAGAAAGGCATAATTGCATATAAACATTTCTACCCGGATCATTCACAGATTTTAATGCAGTAGTTGGTTTTTTGGGAGCAACCTTTACCACTGCAGGTTTATTTACTGTGGTGTTTTTTGAAACAGATTTCGCATTATAGGAAATTTTATAAATCGTTCCTTTCGAGTCATCTGCTACATAAAGAGAACCGTCAGGCCCCTGTGCTAATCCACAAGGACGATGTTCTGCCTTTTTTGTTGAAGTCTTATCCTCAGGTCCATAGAATCCATCTGCAAATACTTCCCAATCACCAACGGGAAGACCATCTTTAAAGGGTTGGAAAACCACAAAATAGCCAGCTTGAGGCTCAGGTGCACGATTCCAGGAACCATGAAAGGCAATAAAAGCCCCATTACGATACTTCTCTGGGAATTGATTACCTGTATAAAACAACAAATCATTTGGTGCCAAATGACCGGGAAATGCTTTTACAGGATCTAAAAAATCAGCACTAGCCTCCTTTACACCATCACCACCATACTCAGGTGCTAACATTTTCTTTTGCTTAAATTGATCATAATAGGTATATGGCCACCCCGCATTGCTCCCTTTTGATAAGGCAAACATACATTCGGCAGGCAATTCTGCATTCTGTTTAACTGTATATAGGTCAGGAAAGATGTCGTGCAATTGATCCCTTCCATGTTGCATAACAAACAACTTATTGCTTTTATAATTCCAATCAACAGCTACTACATTTCTCAATCCTGTCGCATAGCGAATGCCATCTGCATAAGTCTGATTCAACTTGTCACGTTTAAACATCCAAACACCACCAGAAATATCTAAAAGTGGACAACCCGGAATACCCATTGAACCTCTTTTTCTATCTTCCTGTTGACAAGAGTTTGTAGGACAGCCAATTGGAATATACAGATTCCCTTCCTTATCCATTGTGATGGATTTAGTTTCATGGGTTCCCTTGTCAAGCAGACCTGTAACAATTCTTTCCGGATTCAAGGTATCAATCACCCTGTTTTGAGCATCTAATTTATAACGAAATATATCAGTATTTGAGGCCGTATATAAATATCCATCTCGAAGATAAACGCCTGTGCCACTAAAATTGCCAAAGCCATAAACAACTGAAGCCTTATTATTTTCTTCATGTAATAGAATCGTTCCATGCCCATTTACTTTTCTTGCTAATCGAACATAGATGTCATTTTGAGGAGTGACAATCAAATGTCTAGTTCGCCCAAGATTTTCTGCTATTGCAGTAGCGATAAAGCCATTAGGAAGTGTTAAGCCTGCATTTTGTTTTTCTTGTACAGAAGTTGTAGCAGAACTATTCAATACTTGATTCTGAGAAAATAATGCCATAGGAAATATCATGGCAATAGCCATTGCAAAATGTGGACATCGTGTAAAATATTTCATCTTCTATAATTATGTTAGGGTTAGACTAACTGTGTAAAAACGGCAAATTACTTTTTTTTCAATTTCAAGGCTAAATATTTATTTTCAAATCAAAATACTATCAAAATGGAATGCCTTATTAAGGTATAACAAGAAAGAATTTAAACTGCTACAAAATGGAGGATTTTAATTCAATGCCGTTAAGTTAAGGAACGGCTGTCAGGTTGAGGCAGTAATTAGAATTTCTCAAGTTTTTTGAGATAACTGTATTTAATACAAAAAAAGGCATCTCGAATGTCATCCCGAAGGGATCTCTAACACAATAAACAGTTGTTTAATTTGGGTTAGATCCCTACGGGATGACAGCAAGAGTAAAACAAAATAGCTGATTTCTTCGTCTTTTAAATGCATTTACACATGTTTCTAAAAAGATGTCATTAGTAGCTTGTCGAAACCGGGATAATTCAAGGTTCATTCCTTCTTTGCACGCCTTCTACAGGCTCAGTCTGACACCCTTATTTTCGATTAGTACGCTTAACTTAATGACATTGGATTTTAATTTGTCATAAATTATATCTTCGTTGCGTTATGGAAATAATATATTCTTTAAATGAGATAGAATCAGTAGTCAAACAAGTTTGGGAAAAGGGTAAGCTGCATAAGGTGTGGGCATTCTATGCAGGAATGGGCAGCGGAAAAACCACTTTTATCCATTCCCTTTGTCAATTATTGGAAGTTGAAGATGCGGTAAGTAGTCCGACCTATGCCATTATTAATGAATATAAAAGTCCAATTCATGGCAAGATATTCCATTCTGATTGGTATCGTCTAAAAGATGAGGAAGATGCCATCAATGTAGGCGTAGAAGATATGTTAGATTCCAAGAATCTATGCTTAGTAGAATGGCCTGAGAAAGCAGAAGGATTATTAGATGATGATGCTTTCAAAATCTACATTGAAGTGATAAATGAAAATACAAGAAAACTTTCCTTTTAAATTGATATTTGGTAATAGATAATAGTTAATTGTCAATGGAACTAATTACCCTTAATAATAACCATTATGAAATTATGAATTATCAATTAATCATTAATAATTTTTCTAGCCCTTACTATTTCGGCTTTACCCTTTGGACCACCGAGTTTTTCTACAATAAAACCCGCGGCTTTCATCGCTCTTCTTACATCACCCTTACTTGAATACGTTACCAAAACACCTTTATTATTCAAATGTGCATACATCTGTGCAAAAACAGCCTCACTCCATAGGTCGGGTTGAACAGTTGGTGCAAATGCATCGAAATAAATAACGTCAAATTTGATGGGTAATTGCAACGTCAATAAGGATTGACAGGTTTTATAAAGGGTGAAATATTCATTTATCTGAACTTCTTTTTCCCATTCTGCTTGATGCAGTTGAAGTGTAAGATTATCTGTATTGAGCAATGAATCGAAATAGAGATTATTTGCTTCTTCCATCGTCAACGGGTAGCGTTCTACTGTATAGTAATATATTTTTCTTCGAATATGATTTGCTTTTAATAGGGTAAGCAATGCATTCAGGCCTGTACCAAACCCCATTTCAAATACATAGATAGTTTCATTGTCAATAGCTGAAAGGGCACAGTTAAGTCCCGATTCAATATAAATGTGCAAACTCTCCTGTAATGCACCATTTGTACTATGATAGGTAACATGCAAATCAGGAATTACCACTGTACAACTTCCGTCAAGAGTTGTTTGAATTTCCCTGTACATAAATGGACTCGTTTAGTTCAATAATGAATCACAAATGTTTTTAGCGATTATCGGACCTTCATATACAAATCCTGTCCATACTTGTACAAGAGAGGCACCGACGGCTAATTTATCTTTTGCATCAGTCCCTGTAAAAATCCCTCCACTTGCCATAATTGGAATCTGCCCCTTTAGTTGCTTGGCTAGATATTGTACCACTTCTGTACTACGTTCGGTAACAGGTTTGCCACTCAATCCCCCCATTCCAATTGCCTCAACTTCTGACAAGGAAGTAGTCAAATTTTCTCTTGAAATAGTTGTATTTGTAGCAACAAGACCATCCAATTTCACTTCAAATGCTAGGCTGACAATATCATCAAGTTGTTCATTCGTTAGGTCGGGGGCAATCTTTAGAAGTAATGGTTTAGGTTGTGGTTTTGATTGATTGATGGTTTGAAGATTTGACAATATTTTTCTCAAGGCATCTTTTTCCTGCAATTCTCTTAGTCCAGGCGTATTTGGACTACTCACATTGACCACAAAATAATCCACCACATCAAATAGTGCATTGAAACAGATTTCGTAATCCTTCCACGCATCTTCATTAGGCGTAATCTTGTTTTTTCCAATATTTCCCCCGATGATAAATCCATCCAAATTATTTCCCTTAGCATTCAATAGTTCCCCCTTTCTCCATTTTGCAAGTCGTTTTGCAATGACATCTACACCATCATTATTAAATCCCATCCTATTAATGAGTGCCTTATCTTTTGGCAGCCTAAAAAGTCGAGGTGTATCATTTCCTGATTGAGGACGAGGAGTTACTGTTCCAATTTCTACGAAACCGAAGCCAAGAGCTTTCAATTCGGTAAGATATTTTGCATTCTTATCAAATCCTGCACCCAATCCTACAGGATTTCTGAATATCAATCCACAAACTTCCTTTTCCAACCTTTTGTCTGTAACAGTAAACTTGTGTGAGATAATGTTTTGTAGGAACTTAATCTTACAAGCAAGAGAAAGGCTGTTCATACTAAAGTGATGAACAGCCTCTGTATTAAAATTAAATAGAATCGACCTGAGAATTTTGTACATGATTGCAAAGAACCACGATTTTTTGGATATTTAGTTAATTTTTAGAGGAAAATATTTAAAAAATAATAAATTAATGACGCCATAATAGCAGAAATAGGTATCGTTATCACCCACGCCCAAAGAAGATTAATCGTAACCCCCCAACGAACAGCACTCAAGCGCTTTGTAGCTCCGACGCCTATGATAGAACCCGTGATTGTATGGGTTGTAGAAACAGGAATCTTAAAATGTTCGGTTAAGAAGAGGGTAATTGCGCCGGCAGTTTCAGCAGCAACTCCTTCTAGTGGCGTTACTTTTGTTATCTTAGTACCCATTGTCTTTACAATTTTCCAGCCACCACTTAATGTACCCAAAGCTATTGCCAAGAAACTACAAAAAGGTACCCATTCATATTGCGTAACAAAATCATTGAAAGATAGCTTTTGCCCTAATTTACCTTCATAATAAATAACTGCTGCACCAATAATCCCCATTACTTTCTGTGCATCATTGCCACCATGTCCTAAACTAAAAGCCGCACTAGAAACTAACTGCAATTTCTTAAACCAATTCTCAGCTTTATAGGGGTTTGCCCGTTTACAGATATGCGCTATTAAGATGGTGATGATAAATGCAATTATCATCCCAATTAGTGGAGCAAGAAATATAAAAAGAAAGGTAGGAACAACTTTTGCGTAGTTAATCACATCTATTTTCCCATTACTAAATCCATGTGCATGAGCGAGTGCGGCACCCACAAAACCACCCATCAATGTATGAGAGGAACTTGAAGGAATACCAAACCACCAAGTAACTAAATTCCAGACTATTGCTGCAATAATACCAGCCAAAATCACTTGTAGGTTAATAAATTCAGGGTTTACCCATTTAGCAACCGTATTTCCTATTCCAAATTCATGATAAACATATTTTGATATAAAAAAAGCGGCGAAGTTGAAGAATGCTGCCCAAATAACGGCTTGAACAGGAGTCAATACTTTAGTTGATACGATAGTGGCAATAGAATTTGCAGAATCGTGAAAGCCATTAATAAAATCAAATATAAACGCAAGAACTATTATAACAATAAGCAGAGTAAGCATAAATCTTGTTGATTTTTGATGTATCTAACAGTTTGTCCCTCAATATTTGACAATAATTAAGAAGCTGTGAAATACTATTTCAAACAAATTAATTAGGAATATTTAATGATGATGCTTTCAATTACATTAGCAGCATCCTCACATTTGTCAGTTGCAATTTCCATTGCTTGATATATCTCTCTTTTCTTAATTAGTTCTTTAATGTCTGATTCGCTATCAAATAAACGTTCAATACTCATGTCAAAAACATCGTCAGCCTGATTTTCAAGGCTATTTACTTTCACTAAGGCCTCAGTCATCCTGCGGAGGTTGTTCATATCTCTCAAACCATAAACGGCTACTTTGATTTCACTACAACCTTGCAATATCAAATCAGCCATTTTTTGAATGCCGGTGTCATTTGGATTGATATTATAGAAATTAATTTTTTTTGCAGTGCTATAAATATAATCACAAATATCATCAAGAGCGGTTGCTAGGTAATGAATATCTTCTCTATCAAACGGAGTAATAAAATTACGTCCTAATTCAGTGAAAATTCGATGTGTATGGTCATCGTTTTTATGTTCTAAATCTTCTACAACCTTAATGAGTGGCATCCTTTTATCCCTATCAGGTTCCGCAACTACTCTTTTTAATTGAGTTCCCATATCCACTACAGTATCAGCCACTTGTTCAAATAACTCGTAGAATATTTTATTCTTTGGCATGAAAAAGTTGCCAATTGTATTAAATCCCATTTATTTCATTTTAAGGCCGCAAAAATAGCTTTATAAGTTTATACTTTCAATTTCTCGTAAAAGTTAACAATAAGATAATACTAAGCTCATTATTTGTATTCCTAAATTTATTAAAATGATAGCCATAAGTTCATTATTTTTTAACATTCTGTTCATATTGGACGTTGATATTTGCAATGTCATACATCTCTTTTCATTTAAGACAGTAAGATTTTCTCATGTTCCGACCCCTGTTTTTACAGGGGTTTCTTATTTTGTATGGCTTCAATAAGTCAATGATTTCTTGACTCGGTTATCAATTTTGCTGTGAATAAATGTAAACCCATACTTTATTTATGCACTTACAAAATAGATTGACTATATATTAAACAATCAAAGGTACTTTTACTAAATAATCTTTTCCCTTTGAATCTAATAATCTGTACATCCTTTTTTAAGGATGTTTTTTTTGCCCTTTATTGATGGAATGTACCCGAAAGAAAAGTAAGGATTATTACGATTTTAATTAATAAAATGGACAGATAAGCCTCTAAAATGTATGCTAGCCCTTGTGCTTCTTTGTAATATCATTTTGTCCTTTTTGGTAAAAACTTATTGAATAATCATTTACAATTACATTTGCGACCACTTTTAATAATGAAGAAACTCGACTGGTTTATACTCAAAAAGTTTTTAAGTACTTTCTTTTTTGGAATATTACTATTTACCGTCATCGCCATTGTCATTGACTTAAGCGAAAAGACAGACAATTTTGTACGCTCACAACTTGGCTTTTTCAATATAGTCAGGTTGTATTATTATGGTTTCATTCCTTATATTATTGCTCTTTTGTTCCCCTTGTTTGTATTCATCTCCGTTATTTTCTTCACTTCTAAAATGGCTGGCAACACAGAGATTATTCCTATTTTAGCTAGTGGAATCTCTTACAACAGATGGTTGCGACCATATTATGTAGGAGGGACCTTTTTGGCACTTATACTTTGGCTGTCTAATTTATATGTTATACCAAAGGCAAATCAGATTAGAAGTAGTTTCGAAGCAAGATATGTAGATAGGGATAATTCTTATGAACAACTGACGGCAAATACAAACACGAGTATCTATTTCAAGATTGATAGTTTTACTTATGCAGGCATACTTGGTTACGATACCTTATTTAAAAGAGGAGGTCCGTTCTTCATGAATAGACTAGAAAACAATAAAGTTGTATTGAACACTAGGGCGGAAAGTATTCAATGGGATTCGACAATTAAGAAATGGAAATTATTGAATGTATTAAAACGAAATATTTTATCTATCAATGAATCGGTCACTATGCAAGATAAGGAAGTGGTTGATTTCAATTTCAAGCCATTAGACCTAAGTAGGGATAAGTTTACAAAAGATAAATTGACATCTGCACAACTCGAAAGGTTTATAAAACTCGAAGAATCAAGGGGTTCGGAAGGAATCAATGACTTGAAGGTGGAGTTATATAGACGTGATGCAACCCCGGTAACTGTATTTTTACTGACGATGATTGGGGCAATTGTAGCAGGCAGAAAAGTGAGAGGAGGTAGTGGCACTCATTTGGCGTTAGGGTTCATAACTGCCGCTGCATTCATCATAACAGATAGGTTCTCAACCATATTTTCTACAAAGGGGAATTTGCCTCCTTTGATTGCCGCATGGATTCCGAATGCAATATTTGTGTTTGTGGCCATCAGGTTATTTTATAAGGCACCAAAGTAAAAAGAAATATGAGTGATGAAATATGAGTTATAAGTAAGATGAAGGGCTAAAAATTTGTTGTAGAATAATTAAAGGCTGTGTTGCATTTAAACTTATGGAGGTAAATAAAAGTCATTGACCAATAGAAACAGATTAAGACAAATGATAAAGAGAGTTTTCATTATTGCATTGATAATTAGTGTAGTAGCTGCTTGCAGCCGTAAATATTATCCTCCTGTAATTGAAAAACATTTTATTCATGATACTGTCTTTGTAACAATTCCTCCAATACCAATTGTTCCACCTGAAACGACTAATCCTATTGATTCTCTATTGTACGAAGTGCATACGGCAGGAACACCTAATTTTAATTTACGAAAGCCTAATTATGTAATTATTCATCATACAGCTCAAAAAAATTGTGATCAAACATTTTATACATTTAGTTTACTTCGAACCAAAGTAAGCTCACATTACGTAATCTGTAAGGATGGTTCAGTGCATCACTTGCTGAATGATTGGCTTCGGGCATGGCATGCGGGAAATAGTAAATGGGGAAGTATTACGGATATAAATTCCTGTTCAGTAGGTATTGAGTTGGATAATAATGGAAAGGAACCTTTTGCAGAACCGCAGATAAATGCCCTTTTAGTATTATTAGATACGCTGAAAAAAAATTACAATATTCCTACTCCCAACTTTATTGGTCATGCAGATATAGCTCCTCGACGTAAGGATGACCCGAGTATATTTTTTCCTTGGAAATTATTGGCCGACAGGGGTTTTGGTTTATGGCAGGATAGTATTATTACCGAAAAAAAAGTGGACACCAATTTCAATCCTATGATGGCGCTACGGCTGATTGGCTATGATATCAAAGATTCAACAGCAGCAATCATTGCCTTCAAAAGACATTTTATGCAACAGGATGGTTCCAAAATATTGAATGAAGCCGACAAACGAACCTTGAATAATTTGTATAGGAAGTATATGTATTGAGTGAATCATTCATGACTAATCATTGTTATAGAAAGGAATACGGAGGGGAGGGTTTGTGTTTTAAAAATGTCATTCCTATTTATCTCTTGTACGTAAGATTGGACATTCGTTATTAAGGGAAGTGGATTTAAAATACAATGGAGAAGGAAACTGCGGAATATGAAAGTAAAAAAAGTAACAACTTGCTTAGACTTTTTTGCCCTCAGTGCCTACTCAAGAGTTCTTTACACTATGAAAAAAATAGTATCACAAGGTAATACAATGACTCACCGTTTTTAATTTTACGTATTCACGTTACAGTGTCAACTTCCCCTTAGATTTGTTATGATAAAGAAAAGGAAATGGAAATCTACACCTTAGGAAAAGACTTCAATTGTTC
This sequence comes from Chitinophagaceae bacterium, assembly GCA_947378615.1. Classification (GTDB taxonomy): domain Bacteria; phylum Bacteroidota; class Bacteroidia; order Chitinophagales; family Chitinophagaceae; genus Parasediminibacterium. Next base: position 9,608 of record CANCKV010000059.1, read on the forward strand.
TAATTGCCAATTAAAATATAAATAATGACAAAACAGTTTTGGTTAAATTTGCCCGTAAAAGACATTCAGAAGTCAAAGACCTTTTTTGAAGCATTAGGTTTCTCTTTTAATTCCAAAATGGGTAATACCGACTTTTCAGCCTGTATGACTATCGGTGAGAAATCGGTCGTGGTGATGCTTTTTACAGAAAGTCATTTTAGTGGATTTACTCGTCATGAGTTAGTCGATACTACTAAGGCAGTAGAGATATTATTATCAATTGATGCGGAGAGTAAAGATGACGTGCATGTAATAGCGCAAAAAGTAGTGGATGCAGGAGGTACAATTTTCAGTGAGCCCGGAGGTAATGAATGGATGTATGGTTGTGGCTTTGCTGACCTAGATGGACATCGGTGGAATGTTCTATTTATGAAGATGTAAGTTTCAAGTGGGTAATAGTTAGAAAAGATTAGAGAGATAAGTAATGTTATTTTAGAATTAAATAATAATAGGTTATTGAACTACAAGTATTTTCTAAGTAACAATACTTATCTGTTGTAAATCTACCTATTTGTCATATAATTCTTTGGCGTTAAGTTGTGAATGCGAATTTTTGGCTTTTGAGGGTGAAATCAAATGGTGTGATACAAAATTTGCATCATAAATATATCTCCTCAACAGATGTGGGGGGAGTATTAATTCATTTATATCCTCCCTCAATTTGTATGAGGGAAGTTCTAGTTCATTTGTATCTTCCCCAAATCATTTGGGAGCCCCCTTTTATCATTTAAATCATCCCTCAAATGATTTAAATCCTCCCCCAAACAAGCTGAAGGAGGATTTATATGATAAAATACTCAACATATAAACAGTAAATCCAGATTTTATTGGTATAATTATCCCCTTTTTAGAGACTAATTTTCCTAATTCAAGTGTATTAAAAAAAAGTTTGGTTAGTGATTATTTACATTCATGCCTTGTCTCATTTATCTGTTATGCTTTGAAAACAACTCACCACTCCAATTAAATCTTTCAATTGAAAAGATTGTGAA
>CANCKV010000060.1 GCA_947378615.1 Chitinophagaceae bacterium
TTTCTTTTTCTTTTATCGCCTTAACAAAATATTTATCAATAGCTGAAATAGAATTTAATTGTTCGATTTCCTGATTTATTAAATCAACTGTCTCTTCTGCCAATTCTTTTACTTCCAAGGCATTTAAAAGTTTGCCAAGTTGTTGGTAATAATTAGATGCTTTTGAGCTTTCTGAAATGTTCTGTCTTGTTATTAGTTTTGTCATTTTTTTTATTTGTTTTAAGTTGTTTTCTAACGAACGAGTATTTATAATGTATCAAAAAAAGAACGTTCCGCCTGCTGATAAATTGGTAAAAGAAAGCTGAATTGCTGTATTACTTCCTTCTGCAAGAACTTAGCTAAACAATAATATTAGCAGCTGTTGATCCTTTCATCATTTGTCTGTACGCTCCATCCCAAAGATTAATACGTTTTTGTAGAGAGACAATAGTTACTTTTTCAGCCTCTTCCCAAAATGTTTGGTTGTCTACACATAGGTTTGATGTCATTTGTAAAGAAAGATGACTATGGTGGTCCCCGTCAACCTCAATATGTCTATCAAGATAGTATTTGAAAGTTGTAATACTGTCTGGAAAGTTGTTATTAATATCATTGACTATTGATACAAACATTCTTGGAATCAAGTCTTCACGTCCAAATGTGAACATTGCAGATTGTAAATAATCTTTATCACTATCAATTATTTTAAATGTAAATTCAACAAAGTCCTTTGCTTCAATTGGGGTTTTTGAAATTTCAAAAGCTGAATTGAAATCTCCCGTCCTTTTTAAAACTTCTATGAATGTTTCAATCTGAGAAGTGTCTGCCCCACATTGTTTCATAGCATCAAGGTATATTTCGAAATGGCTTTTCCTAATGCCGCTATTGTCAACATCTGATTCTTCACCAACAACAATTTCATTTATAAGGTACCGAGTGTCGGCAGAACCTCTTGGAAACCAAGGAATACTTGTACAAGTCAAGTTTTTTTGAAGTGTTTTAAGCAAAGACATAAAGTCCCATACAGCATAAACGTGATATTGCATAAAAACTTTCAAGTCGTTTATGTCTTTAATTGCTGAATAAACCTTATGATTAATTATCTGCAGCCTCAGAGGTTCAATTGTTTTTCTAATTTTTTCTATTTGTTCTGACATTATTGTAAATTATATATCCAAGTAACATTACAATAATGTAAATAGTTTAATTTACAATAAGCATTTTGACTATAGATTGCCCTTAGGGACTATAAATTAAAAGTATTGAATGACAGCTAACTAATGAGTGTTTAGGATGGGGCTTGAGAAGAATATTACGTCTGCCGATGACAATTACTTGGTTCTTGCTCAATTATCTCATAGTTATAGGACTGCCGAAACTACTGCTAAAAGAAAGTACAATTGCTCAATTACTTTCGTCTGCAAGCCCTTTCCATTAATTTTAGCGGCTGCTCTTTGTAGGGCAGTAATCCTATAATGCCTTTCTAATCGCTTCTGAATCAGCACCTAAGAATACTGCTCTTTGTAAGTCACTACATATTTTTAAATGTTCATCGTCTGGGATAGCCACTTCTCGCTTTTTTGAATTTGATTTTTTGTATTCACTTTGATATTTCCTAATTCTAACAAATGCTCTATCAGCAAAAGCATAAGAGCTATCTAACTCAATTACTTTTGAATAATTTTCAATTGCACTTTTATAATCTTTTTTGCAATAACTCACGTACCCTTTATGAATATAAGGAAGTATTTTTTCTATTCCTTTATTTGCCGTTACTTTTCCATCTGTAATTTCCTGAACATTAATAACTTTTCCTGATGAATAATAATCAGTTAACTCTCCTTGCATTACTCCATTAACATAATTACTTCTTTGGCTAATTTGCACATTTGGACAATATTTAACGCAAATCCCATTTTTCCTTCCGTTTACAAACTCACATTTTTGTTTTAATGAACCATCTTCATAATACCACAAGTCAAGGCCATTTGCAATTCCATCTTTGTATTCCGACTCAAAAAGTATTTTACCATTTTGATTATAACGTTTATAATATCCGTTTAATCTACCATTTAAACATATTCTTTCGCTTTGTGTATGTCCGTTTAAATAATAATCTATAATACGCCCATTGTAAGGGGAATTATGTAAAAGGAAAGCTCCGCTGATATTTTCCATTTGTGCTGAAGAAGGTATTTGTTTTAAACTGTCTGGTCTATTGCGATATTCTTTTGTGAAAATATATGTTACTCCATCAAATTTTCTATAGCCTAATAGCTTTAAAGAGTCTTTATTTATTATAACCTTCCTGTCGGCAATGTCGGATTGAAATATTTCAATATCTTCTTTAGGTTCGTATAAAATAGGAATAGAGTCAATAACATACAACATCTTATGCTTTGAAATCTGTCCAAATAAAGTGGAGTAAAATGTAATTAGTCCAATGCATAAAAGGTATAGTTTGCTCATAATAGATTGTCTTTTAAAATATCCGCAACGAATGATAGAAAATATTAGTGACTATTGACATGATGAAAATTCGCTAATATTTTAAAGTTTGGGGAACTAGTAATAGTATCATTCGTTTATTTTATACTATTAATGAATTCTTCCAACATTGTAAATCCACTTTTGGTTACTTTATTTCTATCGTCAGCATTGTTAGGATTTAAACCATTCGCTATTTCCCAAGTGTCGGGCATTCCATCGTGGTCACTGTCTATCGCAGCTGTGGTTGATTTTAATAAAGGCCATCCTCCCACAGAACCTACACTATCAATTATACCCCTATTTTTTCCATAAGAATCGCCACTGTTACATTTCCCAGATTTAATTTGATGTAGAATCCGCTCATCAACAATATCTCTTTTAGGTAGTGTTGCGCCAACATTTTGCAATACCAATAGATAAGCTTCTTTTGCAGACTGTGTGATAACAGGAGCAAAAGGGAAAGGCATTACCATTCTTACACTATCCGCATTTGCTGCAGGCCCTTGCACCCCTCCTTTCCAATTATCTTCAGATATTGATGGAGCCCCTTCTATATAATTGCCATTAATATACCATTTACCAGGGTCTGTGCCTTTATTACCAATCTCTACAATCATAAATTCCTTAGATTCTTTTGTAGCTGGTCCGGATTTAAAGTAATTATTAATCATGTTTTGATGCCCCAATTCTCCGCCATAGGCACTTTTATAACCCCAATTAAAAATTACATTATTTCGGAAGTCAACGATTTCTTCGCTTGCTGTTTCGGGATGTTTCCTAGCTCCACTAAAACGAGGGTTACGACTCGTATTATCGGCATATAAGTTATGATGAAAGCTTGCACCCATTCCTCCTTGAATGCCACCAAATCCGTGTAGTACACTTTCGCCAGATTTAGTATCTTTTACCCTGCCTGCATTATATAAACTTTCGCTTAGCATGCACCATTGCATAGTAAAGTTTTTATTGTCGTAAAAAGAACCTACTTCATCTACCGACCAACTCATCGAGCAATGATCAATGATGATATCTTTTTGTTGTCTGCCTCCAAACGCATCACCTTGACAGCCCTTTTCATTGCCTAATCTAAACCGCAGATAACGTACAATTACATTACTAGCTTGAATTAAAGTGCTAAAATTAGCCATACAAATTCCATCACCCGGCGCAGTTTGTCCAGCAATTGTCAGGTTACCATTTGTTATTTTGATGTTGGATTGTAAAAAAATAGTACCTGAAACACGGAAGACAATAGTTCTTGCTCCACTTTTAGAACAAGCTTCTCTAAAACTACCTGCACCAGCATCGTTTAAATTTGTAACCTCAATGACTACACCTCCATGGCCACCTGTAGTAAAACGTCCAAATCCTTCAGCACCAGGAAAAGCTATTTGTTGCGAAAATGTATTTGTGGTTATTAAAATTAGCAGTAAAATCAAAAGTTTTATTGTCATATAAAATTGCTTTGAATTGGTGTTACTCTACAATAACAAATGAGTGATTGTAAAACGGCTTGACAAGAAAGTCCCTTCTGCCGATTCTAATTACTTAATTCTTACTCCATTGTCCCATAACTGCTAAAAAATGTAGAAATGCTGAATTACTTCCGTCTGCAAGCCCTTTCAAAAACCCTAATGTTATTGCATACCAACATGGTAGAAGAACCACCAAAAAAGGAAGTGCAGCTATTATCTAACTGCACCTCCATTTAATCATGTGAATCTATTTGTTGATGAGTAGTTGCTCATTATAGTTGCCTGTGTCAGTGGTTATTTTAACCACATAAACACCACTTTTCAAAGATTGTGTGTTTAGTTTGTAAGCGCTTGCCATCCTTAGAGGTTGTGCAATAACTGCTTTGCCTGTATTGTCGTAAACTGTAATCACTGCCTTCTCAACGGGTTTAGTAAAGCTGATGGTCGCAAAGTCTTTTGCAGGATTGGGAGAAATAGAAAATTGCTTATCACTAAATGTTAGTAACGAAATATTGCTATAAAATGTCTTTCCGTCATTATCCAATTGCTGTAGGCGATAATAAACAGTGCCTATTGTTGTATAGCTATCTTCGAAATGATAGGAAGAACCACCATTGACCACCACTTGCCCTACAGTTGAAAACGTAACTCCATCTGTACTACGCTGAATATTGAAGACCTTTGTATTTAATGTATTGACAACTTCCCATTGTAAATAAGGCGTCTTGTTATGCCAAGAGGCAGCGAAGGAAGTGATTTGTAAAGGCAAGGCTGTTCCTTTATAGTAAGTGGCTTGCCATTTGGTATATACCCTATTATTATAATAAAAAGTAGTGTAAGAATTTGTTAGCTGCATCAATGGAAAATGTATTCCATTAGTCATAAACCAATATCCATCCCCGGCTACAGCACAAACGACATTAATATAAGTCGCATTAGGGAGTTTTAATGTCCCATAACCTATTCCTCTTATTAATTTATATTTTAATTCACCAACTGTAGTATTGTATTGAATACTATCAATCCTTCCTTTGCCACTGTCAAGCCAACTGTTATAATTACTATGCCCAAATACCATATAGGTTTGACCGTAACTCAATGGGTAAATCATTTCTGTACCAGAAGGATTATCTCTCTCGATATGTCTTTTTTTAATGGAACTATCATAAGTATAAGTGCCTGCCCAACCAAGTTTGGTCGGTGTCGTTTCTAAATAACTAATGGTCTCAAAGGGGTTGTTACCAACTGCAATATTTGATGCTGGAAAACTATCCGCCCCTGGTAATCCTTTTGAGGAATAAATTGAAACGAAATTAGCATTGCCACTGTCTTTCATATTGCTGAAGTCCCAAACCTTGTTTTCACCTTTTAAAAGGGAATCTGTTATGATTGTAGATAGGTATTTAGTATCTTGTATGATAAAATTTTCTCCAACTCGAGGGTTTAATCCAGTATCGGTGATAATTGGGGCTTTTGTGTCTTTGCTTTTAAGGTATCTTGTGTCCTTCTTATTTAAGGCTACATACAGCAAAGGAAAATGTATTCCATTTGTATGGAAACTATATCCATCATCCTGTAATACACAAACCACACTATCAAAAGTACCATAAGGCAACTTTAATGTTCCATACCCAATCCCCGTGATAGTATCATGATGAGTAGTTGGTGAATTATTGGTACTTGGGAAGGTGTAAAACATATTTTGATGGGTAAAGGTATAAGTTGTTCCAAAAGTCATTGGAAAAGCTGTAAGCGGATGCCGAGGGGAATTTGTTTCAACGTTTTGAAGTAGCCCATTGTTAGTACCGCCATCTGTGGTATCTAACTGAAAAGCAGCAAGAGTGCCCCAACCATTATTATCTGTTTGGTCAAACTGATATTGACTTTTATACTTTCCAGTTTCTGTATATCCAGAGTTAATCAATACAATATTTGCATTGGGCAAACTATCTGCAAATAGAACTCCTTTTGGCGAAACGAATGACATAAATCTAACTGAACCACTATCTACAAGATTGCTAAAGTCCCAAACATTGTTTGCTCCATAGAAGGAGGGTACAGTTGTTAGTCTTTTAGTACTTTGCCATTGATAATTTTCCCCGATAACAGGGTTACAGCCAACTGCCGTAAGTACTGGTTGTGCATTAGTGGCAATTCCTCCTAACAATAGGCAGAAAAAGATTCCTTGTAATTTTTTTTTCATCTATTATTCAATTTAATTTTTCCTACACTTCAAGATCCGCAGTAGGCATTCGTAGCTGGTTTTAGAAAAGTGGCCGCCACACTTTCTTATTTATAAAATATTTTGTCAAAATTGCAATTTAAATTTTAGTTTTTTAACATCTATGCAATTCTTGCATTGAATGCTACCAACTAATAAGTGCTTGATAAAAACGTTGAGTATGCCAATAACATTTGATTAATTCTTGCTCTATTATCTCATAGTGATAGGACTGCCGAAACTACTGCTAAAAGAAAGTAATATTGCTGAATTACTTCTGTCTGAATGCCCTTTTCAAAACACTTTTGTTACCTGCCGTTATATTGTCGAATAGTTTGTACTTGGCCCAACTCCATTTTTTTCAATTAATTTTTTTTCAATAAGTTCTGATAATAATCGTTTAACAGTAGGATTGGGCACTCCAAGTTTTTTTGATATTTCTCCTGATTTGCAACCAACATTATTTTCAATAAAAGTCAAGATTAATTTTTCTCTTTGTGATAATTGAGAAGAAGCATTATTGAAATTTAGTTTAAGTATTAGTTGCTCTTGAATATTTTTTAATGCGTCAAAATAAAAACTATTCCATTCACTAACATTTTCATTTGGTCTTTGGCTTTGGCAATTTCTTAATACGCTGTAATACGCTAGTTTTCTGTTTTCTATTTCGTGTTCAAAACTTACATATTGAATCCAATTATAGCCGTTTTTCAACAATAATAGAGACGATATAAGCCTACTCAATCTGCCATTTCCATCTTGAAAAGGATGAATGCTTAAAAAATCATAAGTAAACAAAGAGCATTTCACAAGTGGGTGGGTTACATTATCATTTTTGTACCAATTCACAAGATTTCTCATTGCGTTTTCTGTAGCAATACCTGCTTCTGTTGTTTCAAAAATTATTTGCTTTGTACCATCTCCAAAATTCGCTTCAACTGCATTACTATGTTGTTTATAATCTCCTTTGTGCCATTCGTCTTTTTTGCTAAACTTCATTAAAATGTTATGCAAATTTTTGAGGCTACTTTCAGTTATTTCGATATCTAAAAATGATTCTGATATGATGTCTAACGTATTAAAATAGCCAACTACTTCCTGCGAATCTCTATCTTCAAGTTTCGTTATATCTATTTTTTGAAGTAGAACATTCACTTCTTCATCACTCATTTTTGAACCTTCAATTCGCGTGGATGCACCTACACTTCTAACTGTCGCAATAGATTTTAATTGTTTTAAACTTTGTCCTTCCTTTTTTTCAATTGTTGCCCAAGAAGCATCAAATCTGTCAATTTGGCTAATTATTGAAATCAGTTTCCAATCTATGTCAACTTTAAGGTTGTAAACAACATTTTCCATTTTTCAAATATAGGAACATTTGTCAAAATGATACGATACGATACGAATTTGTACGATAGTGATTCGATAATTATGACTAACGTACATTTTACGGTTAAAAATTATTTGTATTTTCTCTTTCTAAAACCATAACGTTTGCTCAAAAACTCAACCGTTTTTATGGTAGGGGGATGGTAGCTAACGAATGAATGTTTTGGAAGGTGCTTGACAAGAATGTTCCGTCTGCCAATAACAATTGATTAATTCTTGCTCGATTATCTCCTAGTGATAGGACTACCGAAACTACTGCTAAAAGAAAGTACAATTGCTCAATTACTTCCGCCTGCAAGTCCTTTCCTAAACACTAGATGTTAGCGGCATGCATTAGTCTTCGCTTTCTATTATCAGTTAGATATTACGGTCTTCAATAGTTCACAATTGTAAATACTTGCAGGTGAAATTACGACCTCTTCTAATGGAATCTTTTCGCCATAGCGTTCTTTCATCTTTGATTTAACTGCCTCACTCGTTAAATCAAAGTCTTTTAGCTTTTGTAGATTTCCAACTTCAAGTCCTGTTGCCTCTTTATAAACTTTCCAAATTAGCTCTGAACAATATATTCTGTCATCCGTCCATTCAAAGTATGTGTCGTAATGCTTATTCTTGAACCTGTCTTCACTAATTTTCATTTTGTTAAGTGTGGGAATTGTCAAAACCTTGTCTGCATCTAATAAGCGTTTAGTCACAAAATGTCCGTCTTGTCCACGAGCAATCCATTTATTTAATGGTGTCATCTTTATTGGTTCTACAGCCTCAAAAACAAAATAATCATTACCGATTTTATGAATTAACCCACAATGACTAAACTCTGAATGAGTAGCTATTTGAATTGCTTTACTTTGTCTTGAAAGTGAAGTCTGAAAAATAATGTCACCTTCTTTTAATTCATCATTATCTATAAGCTTTGAAAGTTGTTTGTCTACCAACGCAAGTTTGTGATTTGGGTCGTAAAGTCTTCGTTTTACGTAAATACCAACTAATCCCAATGTTACTAAAACTATGATAAATATTATTATCCTTTTCATGCTTTTAGGTTTACGCTTTGCTTGCCGCTAACTCTTCAATAGTTACAGTTTTTAAATAATCATCAAATCTTTCATATCCAATTCCCGCACCGTTTGGTAGCGAATGTAAAAGATTTTTCATTACAATCTTTTTTTGAAACAGCGTACTTATCAAGAATAAAGTGTCCTAATTTGTTCGAACTTGGCAATATGGGTTTTGATGAATCATTGATTCTACTATTTCTGAAAAAAAGGGGAATACTTATTTGAAGACCATTCAAAAGAAACAGGCCTATAAAAAATTTTGAAATTTATCTTGTTTCTCTAGTTACTTCTATTCATTATCAACGAAATAACAAGTGAAAATCTTGTGGTAGCAGCGAGTAGGTGAGGCATGATTTATTGGGTTCTCGTTTGTTATTTATACCTTATTTCAATCAATCAAAAGTGTAGATAGATTATTCTAACTCTTCGAGTGCATAAAAGTTTTTCGCTTAATGAGTTTCGTGAAGACACGAACCTCGGCTGTCTGCCGCACGGCGTGTCCTCACGCAGCGAAAAACTTTTATGCACCCAACTCTTCTTATACTATTTCAACCCTTGATTCGCATTAATTAGTATTAAATATTCACTTCAATATGTGCCGTTCCTGTACCCATATTCATTACGTAACAATGCCTTCTGTCATCGGAATAATTCATTAATAGTGGATTATGGCTGCCCGTTGAGTTTGGAAGCAAATCAATAAATAACTCTCCAAGAACAAGCTTATCTGTCAATCCATTTGTAAAATAAATCCTGACGATGAAATCACTATTATTAATGGTATCTATCGTTTGCTTTACTGCATCCATTTTACGTTTGAAAAGAAAAGCAGGTTTTTGGTCAACAAGTGTTCTTTCATAACTGTACTGTGTTTTCCTTGTTAAATATTCTATTGGAAAATATACATCAATAGCTTTGGGATTAAGGTAATTTTTTCCAAGCAAAGTAGCAAATCCCAATAGCATCGAACTGCCTGCACTTTTACGGGCAGTTTCTAAGACAAGCAATGCTTTTTCAATTGCTACCCATTGACTTTGATGTTGATTACGAGCTGCAAGAAGTTGGGTTAAAAAAGATTGAACAGATGCTTTTACAGTAGCAAGTGAAAGATCTGTTCCAATTGCAGCCACTAAATTTTCGACGGCCATTAACCTACTCAATCCCGTGCCTGATTGAAATGGAATACGGCGATTAGGCATCAAACTAATATAATTTGAGGAATCTTGCGTATAAACTTGCTGAATAGCAGTATCCCAAGCTTTTGCTTTTGTGGACATTAATTGATCTATCAACAATGCCGCACCATGTGTCAAACCCTTACTAGTACTCTTCAGTACATCCCAAACATTATATGCTGCATCGAATGCACTACATATAATATGATTGTCCGTATATAAGGTTTGTACTGCCGGGTCAGCAATGCCCGAATGAAGTTTTAAGTCATAGCTATCAAATATCTTTTTAGACAAAAGATAATTACCTTCTGTTAGATTGTTGAAAAAATCTTCTGAACGTAACCAATTCGTACCCATAAAATGAAATTTTGAGGATTAAATAATCACCTTTTTATAGTGACAAAATCGAAGGTCGTAGTAATAAATTTAAAATAAAAAATCATTTGCTTTTTTATTCACTAACTACGCGAGATTGAAAAAAAAGGTGTATATGATTAGTTCAAAAAAAGTATAGAACTAAATATTTTAAAACAACAACATTTTATATCCTAAGAATTCTTAAGTATCCACTCAACGTGAGTTGCAACTTGTAACTTATTAAAAGCATCTACTCGAACTGCGTTGCAAGTTGCAACCCTCTTAAAGCAGATGCATTTAGTGAGTTGCACGAAATAAAAAGGCAAAAGCATCTACTCGAACTGCGTTGCAACTTGCAACCCTCTTAAAGCAGATGCATTTAGTGAGTTGCACGAAATAAAAAGGCAAAAGCATCTACTCGAACTGCGTTGCAAGTTGCAACGCAGTTCGAGTAGATGCTTTTAATAAGTTACAAGTTGCAACTC
>CANCKV010000061.1 GCA_947378615.1 Chitinophagaceae bacterium
CCGCTCTTCTACGACAGGGTCGTTTGATAGCAAAGTATGAGTTTGGGAAGCTTGGTATTGAAAAGGGACAAAGGCTTAGTAATCATTTGGGTTTTGATAAAACAATTGACAGACCGATGACAGTAGCTGAAATAAGTGCACAAAATGAATCTTATTTTGAAACTAAACAGGTTAATGTGATAGGATTCAGACGGGAAATGGTGATGGAGAATTAAGAAGGAGTAGTATGATACACTTCATAAAGAAGCTTTGATTTACGCCTGAAAAGGCGAATTAGGTTGGAGGGGGAGATGATTTTCAATCCTTCTCCATATCCTAACAATTCTCTTTCAAGTTCAAAATTGGGAATGACATCTATACTAAAAGTTGTTCCATCTTTTGTTTCTTCCAAAATTAGCTGCGAGGTATGGATTGGCTTTGTCTTTATATAGGGGGCTTGCAAATGGTTGGCAATAAAAATGATATGAGTGGGTGTATCCGCCTCGTTGCGGGTAACGCCTACAATATCCTTAAAATAAGTTTGAGGACTAAACTTTGGGTTTAATCGAAATAATTCATCAGGTAGTTGGGCAATATTTAGTATTCTGTCTAAGGCAAGTGTGGCAATTTGTTTGTCTTTTTTCTTCATTCCCAAAATAAACCAACGATTACGATACTCTTTTAAATAGTAGGGAAAAATAACAATATCGGTTGCTTCCCTTGCTTTAAAAGACTGATAAGTTAGTTGAACAGTAGTTTGGGTAATGATATTCTTATATAATAGGTCAAGCCACTTTAATCCTGTCAGTAGTTCATTTTTTTCAAAATCAATGACTTGAGGTTGTTGTGTTTGCTCACTATTAATCTTGTCTTCCAATTTGTTTACCATCTCGGTCATGTCATCAAAATGACTAAAGCCCTTAAACTGTTTTAGCAAATGTGTTACTTCTTGCAATACTGCTAAATCTTGCGATGTTAAAGGGATGTTGGTAATAGAATAATCTGGGTTTTCGTAACTGTAATACTTTTTATCTGTGACAATAATTGGGGCATTATAACCCAATTTGTCGCTTCGCATAGCATTCAAATCGAGACGTATTGTACGCAAACTTACTCCTTTGTCGATGCCTTCATATTCATACAATGCATCGTTGCAGGCATCAATCAGGTTCTCGATTGTCCATTTACGACGGCGATTTTGTAAGCATTTATCAATGGTACGATAACGAATCAAAGCATTACGATTAACAGGCATTTTCTAAATATTTCTGGAAAAATATAAAATATTTTTTACTGTGCAAAAAGATTGCACAGTGCTGATTGAGTTTTGTGTTGTCAAAGAGAAAAAGTAGTTCTTTAAAATATTGGTTGATAAAAAATTTCAACAAAAAAGCTTGCTTCACGGCAAGAAGGATTTATACAAATGTTATTCAAACTAGGTGTGGGTTTTTGAATACCCCACAGTGCAGAGATAGTAATCAACTGTATTCTTTTGTACACAATGGATAAGTCCTCATTCACTCTGTGTGTCAGGGGTTCGAATCCCCTCCCAATAAAATGGGTAGCTCAGTGGTAGAGTAACAGGCAATTGTGGGTTCGAATCCCACTCCGATTAAGGTTCGGATAGCTAAATGGTTAAGCACTACACTGTTAATGTAGAATGGAGTCTGTCGCTCCACTATCAAATGGCAATCAGGTACAGAAGCTGTTGTTTTGGATTAGCAGATAAGATTTTCTTCTTTCGAAGAAAAGATAAAATGTAAATCTTGAAACGCTTTGAAAACAATTGAGTAATAATTATTACAGAAGTTGGCTTAAGTAATAAATGTCTATTAGTGATGCAAAATAGACAGATTATTTCTACCAATTAATTTAATAAGGAGAAAGATGGTTTCCGTTGTTTGGGACAATTCAACTCAACAGCTTCTAATTATTGAAAAAATTAAAATGAAATAACAATGAAAAAGGTAAAAATTAACGCTTACCAAATTGGTTTGGTATTTAAAGATGGCGTGTACAAAAGAATGTTGAAAGAAGGTAATTATTGGTTAGGATGGGGTGAGTATGCTTTTACTTACGAGATTTCAAAGCCATTTCTAGCACCTATTGAATTAAATGTTTTATTGCAGGATGAGACATTGTCAGAGGCATTAATTTTGGTTGAAGTATGTGACAATGAAATTGTACTTCAATATGAAAATGGCTTGTTGAAACAAGTTTTGACAGCGGGAAGATATGCTTATTGGAAAGGGATGATTAACTATAATTTCTTAAAGGCTGATATCAGCAAGATTGAAATTGATTCATCGATTGACCGTGCAACTTTACTAAACAAATTGGTTATTAATTATGTAAGAACATATACTGTGGAGAGCCATGAAAAAGCAGTATTGTTTGTGGATGGTAAATATCAAAAAATGCTTGATGGCGGTGTATATTATTGGTGGAAAAATAGTATTCCTGTTCTGATTGGTAAGGCAGATATGCGTCAACAACAAGTAGAAATCAATGGGCAAGAAATCTTGACAAAGGATAAGGCGGCCTTGCGGATAAATGCTTTTGCACAATACAAGGTAGTAGATATTGAGAAGGCTTTGTTGCAAAACAAGGATTACGACAAGCAATTGTATGTTGCTTTTCAATTGGCATTGCGGGAACATGTAAGCACGATGAGTTTCGATGAACTATTAGAAAAAAAAGAAACAATTGTTCCTTTTGTATTGCAAAGAATAAAAGCAGATGCAGCTTCTTTGGGTGTGGAAGTGGCAGGTTTCGGCATTCGTGACATCATTTTGCCTGGCGAAGTAAAAGAAATTATGAATCAGGTATTGGTGGCAGAAAAGAAAGCACAAGCCAACATCATCATGAGGAGAGAAGAAACAGCTAGCACTAGAAGTTTGTTGAATACTGCCAAATTAATGGAAGAAAACACCATGTTGTGGAAGCTGAAGGAAATGGAATATGTAGAAAAGATTGCAGATAAAATCAGCAATATCAGCGTAAATGGAAATGGAGATTTAGTAGGGCAGTTGAAGCAAATCTTCGTTCCACAAAAATAAAGTAGTAGGCAACTATGCAAGTGGTTGCCGCTACAAATCTGTTAAAATCTCCTAAATATTAATATATTAGGAGATTTTAGGAGATAATTGATATTTTAAATTTTAATTGATAAAATGGAAAACATAAAAGTTGCATTACAACAAATAGAAAAAGAGAATGGTATAAAAATATTATATGCTATTGAGTCGGGTAGTAGGGCATGGGGATTTCCGTCACCTGATAGTGATTTCGATGTGAGATTTATTTACATACACAAAAAAGATTGGTATTTAGGACTTACTGATAAGAAAGATACTATTGAATCAATGCAAGGTGAACTAGATATAACAGGGTGGGACTTAAAGAAGTGTTTAATCTTGTTAAAAAAGTCAAATGTAGCAATGCTTGAAAAGTTTCAATCACCCATTGTATATTTTCAAGTGGAAAGTTTCGCTGAAGAAATGAAACAATTAATGCATCATTACTACTCACAAACTGCTGTTTTTTTCCATCATTATTCTTTAGCAAAGAAGTTTTGGGAGGAGATAAAAGAAGCAGATGTAGTAAAACTGAAAAGCTATTTCTATCTAATACGTTCACTTTTAACTTGTAATTGGGTTGTAAATGTCAAAACTCTACCGCCAATAGATATAGAGGGGTTGATGACTTTAATAACAGAAGTCGAAAGATTTTATTTAAGGGAATTAATCAAATTGAAAGCAACAGTAGATGAAAAATATTTACATCCGAAGGAAAAGTTTATGGAAGATTTGGCTTTTCAATTATTTTCATTTATCGAATCTTTTAAGAATCAACTTGGTGTAAGTGATACAAATTATATATTATTAGAGCAATTCTTTTTAAAAACAATAAATGAAAACGATAACAATTGAAGAGGTAAAACAAAATGGATGGCTAGTTTTTGAAGCAATAGTGGGTAGTAGGGCTTATGGGTTAAATACGTCAACTTCCGATACTGATATAAGAGGTGTTTTTATTTTACCTAAACACCTTTATTATGGATTAGAATATACAGGCCAAGTAAATAATGAAACAAATGATATTGTTTACTATGAACTAAAGAGGTTTATGGAGTTGCTTGCAAAAAACAATCCTAATATAATGGAGATGTTGAGTATTCCTGATAACTGTATTTTATTCAAGGATAAGTTGATAGATGAAATTAAAGTGGAGCTGTTTTTATCAAAGCTTTGCAAAAAGACATTTGCTAATTATGCTTATACACAAATAAAAAAGGCTTATGGTCTTGAGAAAAAAGTGTTGAATCCTGTTGAAGAAACAAGAAAATCTGTATTGGATTTCTGTTTTGTATACCAAGATAGAGATGCAATTCCTTTACTAGAGTTTTTAAAACAAAGTCTCTTGAGTCAGGAAAAAGTTGGGCTATCTGCGATTTCACATTTGCGAGATTGTTATAATCTATTTTACAGTGATGAAAACATTTATCATGGTATAATCAGAAAAGAAGAAGCAAATGATGTTCATCTTAGTAGTATTCCGAAGGGTCAAAAACCTATTGCGATGATGTATTTTAATAAAGATGCTTATTCTTCTTATTGTAAAAAATACAAGGAGTATTGGGATTGGGTGGCAAAACGAAATGATGAACGTTATAAAACAACAATTTCACATGGCAAAGGGTATGATTCTAAAAACATGATGCATGTATTCAGATTATTATTGATGGCTAAGGAAATAGCAACCGATAGCTCAATAAATGTTTTCAGAAATGACAGAGAATTTCTTTTGTCAATAAAAGCAGGAGAATTTGAATATGATGATTTGGTCATTAAGGCGGAAAAACTAAAAGATGAATTACCTGCTTTTTATCAGAAAGCCAACCTGCCGGAAGAACCAAATATTGAAGATGTTGATGATTTATTAGTCAAAATTAGGATGGCATATTATTTAAGGTAACAAAAAACAATGATTACCACATTTCGCCTTCGGGACTTTGTGGTAAACAGAAAAACAATTATTTCAAAAAATGAATGGTTTAGTAGATAAATAATCATTCAAATCATCAATAACAAATGAGCAAGTTAACAATAACAGCCAAAGAGCTGAGGGGAATTGGTTTTCCAGAAAGCCCCGTAATACCTGTTGCAATGGATGTGGTAGGGAAACAATTTAAACATGAAAAAAGGGAGGACGTTATGGAGATTTTGAAAGCGGTATTGGCATCGCCGCTAGAATATAAAAATGATGCAATTTTAGGAATGATTGCCGAAAAGCTTTTGCCTAAAGAAGAAGTGGGTGAACCAGAAATTTCATTGAATAATACGGGCGTACATTTTAATGTGTTTGGTTCGGAACATATTGAACAAGGTGCTTTTCATCAAATGTATAGTGCTGTAAAACTCCCAATTGCCGTTTCGGGAGCGTTAATGCCCGATGCTCATCATGGGTATGGATTGCCGATTGGTGGCGTATTGGCTACAGATAATGCTGTGATTCCTTATGGCGTAGGGGTTGATATTGGATGTAGAATGTGTTTAAGCATCTTTGATATTGATGCCAAAGAATTAGCTAATCGAGAACAATATTTTGCACGTGAAATAAGTGAAGCGACTCTTTTTGGTAGTGGAGCTCAATTTAAGCAAGCAGAAGACCACGAAGTCATGGACAATAAGGCATTCTTCGAAAATCCATTGTTAAAAGGCTTACATGGTAGAGCATGGAAACAATTGGGCAGCAGTGGTAGTGGCAATCACTTTGTAGAGTTCGGAGCCGTGACTATTAGCGAAAATGATGCAATATTAGGTGTTGAGCCTGGCACTTATATCGGCTTATTAAGTCATTCGGGTAGTAGGGCATTAGGTGCTTGCATTGCAAATCACTATACAAAGATTGCCATCAGTAAAAGACGATTACCACAGGAAGCTAAGAATTTGGCGTGGTTGGATTTGAATGAAGAAGCAGGACAAGAATATTGGATTGCCATGAATTTGGCGGGAGATTATGCGAGTGCCTGTCATCATATCATTCATGCTAAAATTACTAAACAATTGGGTCGAAAGCCAATCAAGATGGTAGAAAATCACCACAACTTTGCTTGGAAAGAACAATTTGATGGTAGAGAAGTGATTGTACATAGAAAAGGTGCAACGCCTGCGGGTAAGGATGTGTTAGGAATTATTCCTGGAAGCATGACTGCAAATGGTTATATCGTAAAAGGAAAAGGTGAATTGGCTTCGCTAAATTCAGCAAGTCACGGTGCAGGCAGGAAGATGAGTCGTACACAAGCAATAGCTAACATAACTTATGAAGGATTGAAAAATGAACTGAATAAGTATGGAGTAAAACTATTGGGTGGGGGTTTGGATGAAGCACCCTTTGCCTATAAAGATATAGAAGCAGTCATGGATAGTCAAACTTCTTTGGTAGATGTCGTAGGGAAGTTCACCCCTAAGATTGTAAAAATGTGTGGCGACCCTCCACGTTTTAATAACAGAAAAAAAGGGAGTCAAATAGAGGGGGAATAAAAAAAGGCTGTCTCAATAATATTGGGATGGCCTTTTTGTTACTTAGTGGCATCTCAATTTTTCCATTTTTCAAATTATTCAACTGTACTATTTCAACAGACAAATACAATATCAGTTATGACAACACAATTGTTTGATGAAACAGGTGACTTGTAAGATGAATTAACTGCATTATTTCATCTTACAAATGCAATATCAGTTATGACAACGCAATTGTTTGATGAAACAGGTGACTTGTAAGATGAATTAATTGCAATATTTCATCTTACAAATGCAATATCAGTTAAGACAACGCAATTGTTTGATGAAACAAGTGACTTGTTTCATCAAACAATGCAGCTGAAATAAAAAATTCTCCAGCATTTATTGCTTCCACAAACCCACAAATGATATCGATTGAAAATTAAATGTTGGCATTTAGGTTAGCGAAAAAAAATAGACTCCACATTTAAAGATGCTGTCTATTTTTTTAGAGTTGTAATACCATTATTTTCAAGTGGAAGACTGATTTTGAAATTTGCCTTGCTAATTTTTAAAACAGGAATATTGCACACAAAAGTTGGATCGATGATTTACAAAACTGTTCATCTTCTTTATCTACTTGTCCTATTAAAAAACATCTCTAGACAGTTGCACAACTCACTTTATTACATGCACAAAGTTTTTGTAAGTGAATTTTATAAATCTTTTGGCTTGCACAATGAATAGGACACTCTATTTGGCTAAGGGGAAATGAAATAAATCGAATCTTTTAGTGAATTTCAATCGTTAGAAATTTAATAATTAATACTGCTTAACTTATTTGAAGTGGAGGGATAGGTTATAAGCTTTTCAGTAAGTTACAAATTGTGACCAACTGATTTTCACTATGATGGTCTGATAGATACAAAAAAAGCCAACCCTAAAAAAGGTTGGCTCTAACTATTTAAAAAATTAAAAACTATTGATTCATCAATTCAACACTTCTGTTGATAAAGGTTGTCAAATCATTTCCTTTCAATAAACCTTGTGATAACAAAGCTAAATCAGCCAAGTTCCTAATTTGTTTTTCTTTCTTATCTATATCACTTTCTTTTAATAATGATTGATAAATTGGGTGATTACCATTTACAGTCAAAGTAACTTCATCCGGCATTTGAGCATAAAATGCGCCCATTCCACCACCTGCTGCACCCATATCTTTCATTCTTCTCATAAATTCAGGACGAGTAGCAACAACGGGTGCAGGATTATTTAACAATCCTTTTACTTCAACAGTTAAGTGAAGATTATTTGCTGGAAATTCAAATAGTTTCTTCAAAGTTTCCGTATCATCTTTACTTAATATGCTCTCATTGTGTTCTTGCTTATCAATTAGATTATCAACAATATCAGCATCTACACGCACAAAACTTACATTTTCCCACTTCATTTCCATGTGGTTAATGAAAGCTGCATCAACAAGAGTTTCAGATTTTATAACCACATAACCCTTTGCAATACAATGTTGAATGTATCCATCCTGATGTATTGGGTCGGTGGTATATAATATTATATTCTTACCATCCTTATTCTTTTGCAAAGCTTCTGTTGTCGCTTTATACTCATCTAAAGTATAAAATACTTTCTTAGTTTTCACCTGACCATCTTCTTCAGTAACAGTCTGTGGAGAGGTAGCATCTTCCATAACCAAGAATTTATTTCCCTTTTCAAGGAACTTATCATCGGTCATCATACCATACTTCACAAACAAACCAAGACTTTCCCATTTATCTTGGAATGATTCACGATCGTTTCTAAAAATCTCTTCTAATTTATCCGCAACTTTCCTAGAGATATAACTATTTATTTTTTTAACATTCGGATCTCCTTGCAAATAGCTACGGCTAACATTCAAAGGAATATCAGGACTGTCAATCACACCATGTAATAACATCAAAAATTCAGGAACAATTTCCTTTACTTCATCGGTTACGAATACTTGATTGCAATACAACTGTATCTTATCCTTTTGTATTTCGTAGCTCTGTTTAATCTTAGGAAAATAAAGAATACCTGTCAAATTGAATGGAAAATCAACATTTAAGTGTATCCAAAACAAAGGAGTTTCTCCCATCGGATACAATTCTCTGTAGAAATTTGTATAGTCTTCGTCGGATAATTCACTTGGTTTCTTTGTCCAAATTGGATTAGGATTATTGATTTGTTTAATATCCTCTTCCTTAGCACCTACTTCACTGAAGAAAATAGGGATAGGCAAAAACTTACAGAACTTTTCAAGAATATTTTTTATACGGAAAGCGTCCAAAAATTCTTTGCTTTCTTCATTGATGTGCATGATGATTTTTGTACCCCTTTCTTTCTTCTCTACTTCATACAATTCAAATTCAGGGCTACCATCACAACTCCAAAAAACTGTAGGTGCATCTTCTTTATGAGATTGAGTTAGTACATCCACCTTTTCGCTCACCATAAAAGAACTATAAAAGCCCAATCCAAAGTGACCGATAATGTTAGCATCCTTGTATTTAGTCAAAAATTCTTCTGCTCCGCTGAAGGCTACCTGATTTAGGTATTTATCAACCTCCTCCTTTGTCATACCAACACCCTTATCCTGAACGGTAATTGTTTTTTCGTTGGTATCAAGGATTACATCAATTCTCAATTCCCCTAATTCTCCTTTTGCCTCTCCGATACTAGATAATGTTTTTATCTTTTGGGATGCATCAATTGCGTTACTTACTAATTCACGCAAAAAAATCTCATGGTCACTGTACAAAAACTTCTTAATAATTGGAAATATGTTTTCCGTTTGTACTCTAATTTGTCCTTTTTGCATATTTATTTATTTAAGTTTAACATGATTCTATTCGCTATTTCTGTTTGATAATTTGATTACAAACAAACGCTTGATAGAGTTTGAATCATTTATCAAACACAATACCATCAAAAAAATACTGACATGATGACAAGGAAACAGGTTTGTTTCTGTCAAAAAGAAAGAGATTGTTAGTCAAATATAGAATGAGTAAAAATAAGGAGGCTGTAAAATCCCATATTGAGAGTCAGGAAAGAATATTTCGGCAACTAGATAAATTATAGGAATTGTTGAGTCAGGTCATAGAAAGAATTAAACCGAATCTAGAAGAGAGTAGTCTTTTTGAGACTGCTCTCCTATAAGATTTAAAGAATCATTTTGATTTTACATCCCTCCCAAAATCTTCTTGTAACTAGCCACGATACCCCTAATCAACGAAGAACTGAACCCTTGATGTTCCATTTCATTCAAGCCTGCAATTGTGCAACCTTTAGGCGTTGTTACCTTGTCAATTTCCTGTTCAGGATGCGACCCTCTTTTTTGCAATAATTCTGCGGCACCCTTTACGGTTTGCGAAGCAATTAAAGTAGCATTTACAGCACTGAAACCTATTTCGATACCTGCCTGAATGTTTGCCCTGATATAACGCATCGCAAAAGCAGTACCCGATGCTGCAAGAACGGTGGCTGCATCCATTAATTTTTCTTCAATAAATACAGATTTACCCAATTTATCAAAAACGTGACCTACAAAATCCTTTTGTTCCTTCGTAGCATTGCTTTCGCTAATACAAGTCATACTTTCCTGAATGGCAATTGCCGTATTAGGCATTGCACGGAAAATTGGGAATGAAGTGCCAATAACCTCTTCAATATCCTTCACCCAAACACCCGTGATAACACTTACTAAAACATGCTTTTTTGCATCAAGAGTAGGTAACATGAGGGATAAAACATCCTTTATTTGAAAAGGCTTGACAGCTAAAATAATATAATCAGCAAATGCTGCTGCTGCCAAATTATTGTTACTCACAAGTACTCCCTTCTCCTTTAGAGAATCAAGAGTAGAAACATTTCGTTTGGTAATCAACAATTCATTGGGCTGAATAAAGCCACTATTTATCAATCCTTCTGCGATAGCAGAACCAAGATTTCCTCCACCAATGATGGCAATTTTTTTAGACATACTCTATTGTTCTATTTTGTATTAATAAAAATTTGTTTTAGGTTGAGAACGAAGGTCAACAACAAGAGCTACCTTGATGATATTACCATTAAAATTATAAACAACCGCACACTGAAAAGTTTT
>CANCKV010000062.1 GCA_947378615.1 Chitinophagaceae bacterium
CATCGGCACTACCGTAATAATAAAGGGTACCAATAGTTCTACGCTTACAGATAAGGAAGGGAAATTTTCTCTGAAAACCAATAAACCTCTTGTTGATTTGACCTTAACTCATGTAAGCTATACAACAGTTGAGCAAAAAGCGATGATATCCACGGAGTCATTATTTATTACGATGTATGAAACTTCGAGCAAACTCGACGAGGTCATTGTCGTGGGATATGGTAGTGTTAAGAAACGTGATTTGACGGGTTCGGTGGGCAAAGTTAATATGGAAGATTTTCATAAGGCACCTGTTTCCTCCTTCGACCAAGCATTGCAAGGCAGGGTTGCGGGTGTTGTGGTATCTTCAAATGATGGACAGCCAGGTGCGGGGTCATCTATAAGTATCAGGGGAACTTCGTTTACACAGGATGCAAGTCCCTTGTATGTAGTGGATGGTTTTCCTATTGAGAATATGAATATTAATTCCATTAATCCTGCCGATATTGAATCTCTCGAAGTATTGAAAGATGCCTCTTCCATCGCTATTTATGGTTCAAGGGCTTCAAATGGTGTCATCATGATTACCACTCGAAAAGGAAAGGCTTCAACTCCGATTGTTTCTTACAGTTTCTCTTCTGGTTTGCAAAGAGCCACGAAAACCATTCCTGTTTTAAACCCGTATGAATTTGTAAAACTTCAACTTGAATTAGATTCGTTAGCAAGTACTCCTACACTACCGATTACAAGGTATCATGATATTTATTTGAATCCTTCATTAGGAATTGGGCTTGATTATTACAAAAACGTAAAAGGATTTGATTGGCAAAAGCTACTATTGAAAGATGGTTCAATTCAAACTCATGACCTAAATATTTCTGGTGGTAATGGCGATACTCGTTACTCTATCAGTGCCTCTGCATTCAAACAAGACGGTATCATCATTAATACTGGTTTAAAAAGGTACAGTGGTCGTTTCACTCTTGATATGAAATTGGCTAAAAACTTGGCGTGGGGTCTTAATACAAGTTTTACAAATTCCTTATCAAATGGCACAGTTCCCTCTTCAGGAAATGGGGGTGGCGTTGTCCAATCAATGTGGCAGTATAGACCCGTAGCAGGTCTTAAAAATAGTCAGGACTTAATAAATAATCTGATTGATAGTACTGCCATGCAAGATTTCTTGAATGGCACAGGCTCAATTGGTGACAACCAAATCAACCCCTTGATGCAAGCACAAAATGAGTTTAGGCAATCCAGAAAAAATGATGCAACCATCAATTCGTTTTTGGAATACACGCTATTCAAAAATATTAAATTAAGGGTGACAGGTGGTTATACCGCTTTAGATTTAAAGCATTCAACTTTTTATAATTCCAGCACACAACAAGGCAATTTATTCGTAAATGCTGCAGGAGGAGTAGCCAACCAAAATGGTATCAACGGAGGCATTCAAAATGTGTTAACTCAAAATTTGTTAAACGAAAACACATTAAGCTATAACGGGAGGATTGATAATAATCACATCATAAATTTTATCACAGGTTTTACTTATCAGTATGGACAGTCAGAAAATTATGGCTTTACGGCTAATAATATCGCTCCTTCCCAACAATATTTAGTGATTGACAATGCCTTGAGTGCAGGTACACCATCATCAATTGTAGGAGGAAAGCAGCACAATCAACTGTATTCGTTTTTGGCAAGGGGAAATTATATCCTTGACCAAAAATACCTTTTTACTGCTACCGTCAGGAGTGATGGTTCCTCAAAGTTTGGTGTAGGACATCAGTGGGGCTACTTCCCCTCTGCCGCAGTCGCGTGGCGTTTTACAGAAGAGTCTTGGCTGAAAAAAATCATTCACGGTGTTGTTACAAATGGTAAGTTGAGGGCAAGTTATGGTACTGTCGGAAACAACCGTGTTCCCGATGTGAACTATGCTTGGGCAGGTAGCTTGTCCCCTTCCAATGGATATGCAATTTCAAGTGGTCAATTCCTTCCTGGCAATGTCCCTGTTTTTTATGCTAGTCCAAATTTGACTTGGGAAACAACAAAAGAATTTGATTTGGGAATAACTACCTCTTTATTAAAGGACAGGGTATCAATTGAGGCAGATTATTATGACAAGAGGACTTCTAATTTCTTAATGAATGTGACTCTCCCTTCTTTTGGAGGATATAACGATGTTCAGCAATATCAAAATACAGGGGTAGTGGGAAATAAGGGATTTGAATTTTCCATAACAACCGAAAACATTCTTACACCTACTTTCTCGTGGCAAACCAATTTCAACATAAGTTTTAATCAAAATAAAATCCTTAGCTTTTATAACAATGTAACTTCAATTGGAGCAAATTGGGGATTGAATGGTGCTTCACAAGCTTGGATTGCAAAAGTTGGAGGCCCTGTTTCACAATTTTTTGGTTATCAGGCAGCAGGATTGTATCAATATCAGGACTTTAATCGTTTGGCAAATGGAACTTATGCCTTAAAACCTGGTATTCCTACTTATTCACCTAACATTCAGCCAGGTGACCAGAAATATGCAGATTTGAATCATGATGGAATTATCGATGGGAATGATGAAACTACTCTCGGCACCAATCTGCCCATTCATACAGGAGGGATTTCAAATAATTTCAGATACAAGAACTTTTCTTTGAATATCTTCTTACAATGGAGTTATGGAGGAAAAGTATTGAATGCCAATAAAGTTGCTTTTGAAACTACTGGTGATTATTTTGCTTTTGGGAATCAATTTGCTGCCTACGCAAACCGTTGGGAACCAAATCACACTAATACGGATATTCCAAGGGCTTTTACAAAGAATCCAAAAGGCGACGAATTGGATAATAATCCCAATCCTTCTTCCCGTTTCATAGAGGATGGTTCA
Source organism: Chitinophagaceae bacterium (assembly GCA_947378615.1). Lineage (GTDB taxonomy): Bacteria > Bacteroidota > Bacteroidia > Chitinophagales > Chitinophagaceae > Parasediminibacterium. The sequence goes on from CANCKV010000062.1 coordinate 2,873, forward strand.
TATCTGCGTTTAAAAACAATTCAATTGAATTATGAAATTCCCACTACTGTTTTAAAAAGAGTCAATCTTAATAGGGTTTCTGTTTATGTCGCAGCACAAAACCTTTTAACCCTCACACATTATTCTGGCTTAGACCCCGAGGTATCAACAAGTCGTATTTTTAATAGTGCTAAATCGCCTATCAATAATACAGGCAATATAGAATCAGGTTTGGGCTATTCTTATGTGCAGCCAAGTAGCGGTTCGGCGGTTTTGCAATCGGGTTATGATTATACACCCTATCCACGGGCATTTACTTTGACGGGAGGTCTTAGAATCACATTTTAATTAATTTGTTCATAAAGAGCATTATGAAAAAAAATAGTATCAGCTTTATTTTCTTTTTTGCAATCATCTTAAGCATAGTTTCTTGCCAAAAGAATGTAAATGTATCAGAAATCTTTCCTGATACGGGTATCACCACTTCGGGCACTTTGATTGCCCAATTTGCAGGTCTCTATAGTCCCCTTGCTTCCAATGAGATGTATGCACAAGGATTCTTTGGATTTATCAATGGTGGGGCTGATGAATGTTTTAATAGCAGTAGCAACACATCCAGTGTTAGTGCCGAATATTATAATACAAATAGTAAGGATGTGAAGATTTATAACCTTTGGACATACCTATATCGAGGCATTGAAAGGGCAAATATCATCTTATCGGTGGTGAATCAACCAGCAGATTTGGATTCTGTCACAAGACGAGATTATATAGGTCAAGCCAAATTTTTGAGGGCATATTACTTTTATCAATTAGTGAATCTATATGGTGATGTGCCTTTAAAAACTCAATTATCTACTTCAATGGGCAGTGATTTCCAACTGCCAAGAACTCCGTCAAAGCAAGTGTATGATTATATCATCAGCGAAATGACGGCTGCGGATTCCCTGATTAAGCCAATGAGTGCAGTAAATTCAACCTTACGAGTCACTCAATCTGCTGTTGAGGCCATCTTGGCAAGGGTATGTTTGTCTGCTGCGGGTAATCCTTTAAACGATACAAAACGATATAACGATGCATTATATTGGTCAAGGAAATTGATTAATGCTAATATTCATGGATTATACGCAACCCCACATCCTTTATATCCAACCACCCCTTCTTATGCAAGAGTATTCATCAATAATATGCAGGATAATTTTTCAGAAAATAATACCCTTGAGGATATTTGGGATGTATCTTTTTTATCCAAATCAAATTTCAACCAAATTGCTTCAGTTGTCAATTATTCCTCTATTCAAACTTTAGGAGCAAATATGGGCATTTACAATCCAATAGTTGCAACACTTGGCTATTGTTCGGGTGCCTATCGTGCCTTTCCAAAACTTTTCAATCTATATGGTTCAGGCGATTTAAGGAGGGATTGGGCAATATCTCCCTATAGTTATAAGGATTCTACCCCTACCAAGTATCCTTATCTTTCTGTAAATTTTACAGGAGGAGGTGGTACAGGTGCTGCTGCAACAGCCTATACAAACAATTTAGGAAAAATAACCTCTATTGTTATTGACAATCCTGGTTCGGGATATACTACAGCCCCTACTATCTCTTTTACTTCCTATAAAAATGCAAAGGGTACAGGATTAGGCAGTACAGGTAGTGGTGCTGTTGTTAAGGCTGTAATTACAAATGGCGGTGTCTCTTCCATTACAATTTCAAACGGTGGAACCAACTATACAACTATTTATGACCATTGTGTGGGCAAATGGCGTAGGGAATATGAGGTAAATCTTGTCAAGACACAAAGCTATACTTCTTGTGAATTTCCTGTAATCCGCTATTCGGATGTTCTGTTAATGGCTGCCGAGGCAGATTTTATGTTGAATGGTGTTACTCCAACCGCTGTAGATGAAATTAATCAGGTCAGAAGACGTGGTTATGGACTTCCTCCAAATACACCTTCTACGATTTCAGATTTGACCAGCTTTACATTACAAGATATTATGGATGAAAGAAGTCGTGAATTATGTTTTGAGGCTACAAGAAGAAGTGATTTGATTCGGTGGGGCACAATATCAACTGTAATGCAAAATTTATTGACAGCAAATCAAACTAATGCCCCTTCCGCATATCAATTTACATCGACCCTTGCAGCATCTAACTATGTGACGAACCCTACTCAATATAATTTGCTACCTATTCCATATTCTGAACTTGGCTTAGACCATTTATTGACGCAGAATCCAGGATGGTAAGCTTTTAGTTATTAGTGGTTAGTGGTTAATTCGTAATTCGTAATTCATAATTCGTAATTGATAAATTATTTTAATAAATGAAAAAGTATTTTATTGGCTGTTTGGTTATTCTATTTGCAGTTGCCTGCAATAAGAATCTCCCCGATGCCCCTTCCTCTTTTAATGTAACAGCTTCTGCCACTACGATTGATACAGGACAAACTGTTACATTTAATATAAATGGCGTCAATCCCGACCAGATAACCTTTTATTCAGGCGAACCTGGCAATAATTATGATTTTGTCAATAGGACTTCTGTTGCAGGCATCCCAAAATTAGTCTTTCAAACCTCAATGCAATTTGGGACTATCACGCCTTCACTTGATTCCCTAAAACTATTAATTTCTACTAACCTTTCAGGGTATGATTCCACAAGTATTAAAGCAGCAAATTGGACAGATATTACTTCTCGTAACACCAAATGGCCTACTACTTTGGCATCTACTTTTACCACTTCCGATTCGATTGATTTAAGTGATTTCAACAACTTCGATTCTATCAATATTGCCTTTAGGGTACTGAACAAGCAGAACCCAACTCAATATCAACGTTATTGGCAGATGCAGGGTTTCGGCCTATATAACATCTTGCACGAAGGAATTAGTAGTGCCTTGTTTTCCTCTCCTTCATTGAGTAATGCAACAGGTATTACCGATTTTAAGTATGTAGGTTGGGTGCAGGCAAGTCTGCTAAACAATTCCGATTCAGGCTATAATGCTTGGAACGTTGGTTCATGGAATGTTTCGAGTGCCACAAGTAAGTTGAATAGTAATGGGATACTCATCCGCACGAGCTATCCTATCACATTTAATCCAAATAAGAAAGTGAATAATCCAGATAATGATGATTGGTTAATTACGTCAAAAGTGAATCTAAAACAAGTAAAACCAGATTGGGGAAGTGTCATCAAAGAGCCTAACGACCTACCTCTCACCTCATTCCAAAAGGTTTTTCACAAATCAGGAACTTACAATGTCGTCTTTATTGCAATGAATACAAACTATAATGGCAACTCACAAGTAGTCAGAAAAATTCAGATAAAAGTAAATTAGGTATAAATAAATGGTCGTTTCGTTTCATTCTTCTCCTTCATCTTTCCGTCATTTCGGAGGCGTCTGTCCAGATTTGACAACTTTTCAAAAGTTGTCAAATCTATATATAGCGTCCTTTCGACAAAGGATAAATCTTGAAAAAAAAACGTCATTTCGACGTAGGAGAAATCTCATCAAGGATAGTTTTACATCATTTAATAATGCAATCCCACTCCCAAAATTAGAATACATAAATAAATAGAAATGAAATTATTAACTGAAGTTTTAATGACTCGCTGTCATACCGTTTTAATGACTCGCTGTCATCCCGTAGGGAACTAACCGAATTCAATAAAGCCTCAAAAAGTGCAGTAACTCTATGAACCCAATCATTTTTTAAATTATAACATGATGAATAAATTAAAATTAGCCTTTCTTTTCTTGCTTTTAGTGGTAACGTTAAGCACTAAAGCCCAAATCAAACATGTCTTCGATTCCCAACATGGTGTTTCATTCGAAATGCAGGATGTCCTTAAAAATGAATTATATCATTGGCCAAAAACATTATTGACCTATCCTGTTACGTTTAATGGCGATTTACAGGCAAAGGATTTGATATTGACCGACAAGCTGAACAACACAAATGTTCCTTTTCAATTGTCCGATGTCAAAGAAAGTAACGGCAAGTTACTTTCTGCCAAAGTCAATTTTATTGCCGAATTACCTACAGGGGGAAAATTCTCTTTTCTTTTACAGAAAAAGGAAGGGCAAGCCAAAGTGTTGCCCAATCTGCCTGTTTCAATCAATAATGTTGGTGACTTTATGGAAATCGGCACAGATTCCTTAAGGATTCGTTTGCCCAAAGATGCCGCATTGAATGGTAATGAAGTGCTTGGCCCAATCGTATCCATTAATAATGGTCAGGGATGGATGGGAAATAATAAGGTAATTAGTCCTAATAAAAAGGCAGTTTCAGTCAAAGGACGTATCATTGAAAAAGGAGATTTGTTTGTAGAATATGAATTGACCTATCTATTTGAAGGAGGGGGTGAATACAAAGCCACTACTAAACTGATTTCGGGTTATCCCTTTGTCATTTTTGACGAAGTCATTAATAAGCTGAATAAAGAGGATAATGTGAAATTCGAAATGGCATGGACAAACTTCAATCCTGATAAACGATGGGCAAACCAATTTGATAGGGATGATAAACTCGGTGATAATAATACGGAGGCGAGTATTCCGATTGATAAGCCTATTTATACCAATTACATTCAGGAAGACCCTCATTGGTTAGGAACAAGTAGTGCTATCGAAGACCCTTCCAAAGAAATGTTGTTTTACTTACTCCCTTTTGCGGGAAATGCTGTTCGGGAACAATCTCCCCACCTTGCATTTTTTGAGAGTGCCAATAATGGTAGGGAATTAGGTGTTTTTGTCTATGATTTTAATAAATGGAAAGATTATGACTATGGAATTTGGCAAACAACGCAAAAGTTAGCCGTTAAATTTCGTTATACCAATAACGTCTTGTACTGGAAATATCCACTATCTACGGGAACAAGATGCACTGCCATCGAATTATTACCGACCGAATACTGTAATCTTCAAACTAAGATACTAAGGGAAAAGCTGAAATCTTTTGGGAGTAATTTGCTAAAATCGGGGTCTAAGAGAGATGTATCAGATATGCAGTTTCGCTATACCGAGATTCTTGAACGTCAATACACTTCGCTAAACTTGAACAAGGTGAAGGATTGGCAATTAACTTATGATAGTAAATTTAAAAGACCCGAAAACCCTTTTTTAAAGCCTCAAAAAGAACAGCTTACCGCTGAAGAATTTTGTGTTAGGGTAAGTAATTGCCCAATGACTTTTTATCCGTTTGGCGTCAATAATCACCCAGGCGTTCATGCTATTGAACATCGCTTTGTTCCAGGTTATATAATTGAGCAATACCTCCATGTTTACAAACAACTCACCACTGAACAACGTCAAAAAGTAGAGGCGTTAATGTTGGTTTCTGCCTATATCAATAGTCAGGAAGATATGAATGCCATTCGGAATGGTTTGTCTGGCACAGCGAATATGGCTGCCGACGGATGGTGTGTTCCAGCAGAGATTGCATTTCTTTTTCCTGAACATCCCCAAGCAAAAGAGTGGTTGGATTACTACCAAAAAGAGGTGGAGATAAATGGCATTTTCTATACAAGACCTGCTGTAAAGGCGTATGAATCGAAGGGAGGAAGATGGCTCGAAAGTTTGGCTACTTATAATTGGGCATATTTGCGTCCTACAAGTTTTGCCAACATTTCAGGTGTCTTGTTCGATGGTAAAAATAGATATGCCAATCCATATAATGTTGAAAAAGGGAAATGGTTATCGAATGTTGTCACTGCACCTATTTTTGTGAATAACCAAAATGCGGAATTGAAGACCAATATCGAACCCTCTTTGGAAAATAAATTTCAACTCGAACGTCGCTATCCTGCACACGGTGCTCATGGTGGTGGGGTTGCACATCCTGCCTTTCTTTCCGTTTGGCAGTTAGGTAATTGGCTGAAATATTACGACCCGATTGTTGCCGAAAATCTATTTTGGTTGGGTACTCCAAAATACGATTTTGAAGATGATGGCAAGCATTCAAATTGGTCGGCTATTACTAAAAAGCTATACGATACAAGCAATACAGGTACAAATCCTCATTTAAAAACGTCAAAATATACAGGTCAAGGAATCATTTTTCGTGCAGGGGTAGGCTCCGATGATGAATTATCCATTCATTTGGACCAAATAGATAAGGGACCGAATTATAGGTGGGGTACACAAGGTCACGGAGGTTCAGGAAGTGTCTATTTTTATGCAGCAGGAAAAATATATTCAGGACACCAAAACGAGGCCAATGGCGACCATTCCCAAAATAATACTGATGGTGTTTGCAATTTGGGTTTCATGAAAAACAATACTTTTACCAATATTGGTGCAAACGAATTGACCGCCCCCTTGTTCGATTTGGGTGTGGCACAATTTGGTCAGTTGTTATCTTCAAAGGACAAGAAACCCTATTCATGGCCCGATTATCTTTCAAGGAGTATTTTAGCTGTAGGAACCGACTATTTCTTGTTGATTGATGAAAATGCAACATTGTTCCGTGCCTACCATAGATTCGCTTGGTTTGTTGCCAAGAACTATAAGTTTCCCAAAATATTTTTTCTTTCTGAAGATGGTATTGGAAAATATTCAACTACTCAAACTACTGATAGCAGAGGTTTTTATAAGGATGCAAGTGGCGAAAGTATTGCGTTGATTACGCACAAACAAAACGTGGAAGTAACAAGTTGCGATTCAAAAAATCCAGAGATTTTGAAGGGTGAACCTATCTTTGACACAAAACCTAAAAGAAATAAGAAATTGCCAAAGGGAATTTTCGAGGTCAGTACGCCAAATAGTAATGATGTTGTTTTCTACAAGGAAGATGGAGCTATTTTGGAAAATGAAAGGCAACATATAAATGGAAAAACAGGCTTAATCAGGTTAAATAAGGATGGCAGTCAAACCATGTCTGTATTTTATGGCAATGTGATTGGTACTGAAAAAGTGATATTCAAGTTTAATCACAATCAACTTGGTTGGTCTGCGAATGTGGCCAAGAATGGCGATATTGATGGAAAATGTAAACTGTTAAAACCCGCAATGGTTACAATCGAAGGCAATTTGAGTGGCAAGAAATTTTATTTGAATGGCAATGCATTGGCAACTTTCAATGCTGATAAGGACTTTACAATCAATATCCCTCAAGGAGAATATTATTGGGAAATAAATAGCATAGGAGGAACACCACAAACGCCATCCATTGTCAGGACAGAAAATCAAAAGAAGTCGGTTAAGGTGTTTTTCACTAAGTCAAGCACTATTAATTCAACCCGTATTGAGGTTTCAAAAGATGGAGGAACTTCATGGACCAAAGCGGGTGATTCAAAGGAAAATACTTTCGATTTGCCAATCAGAACAGACATTAAGAAAGTGCATGTTCGGGTCATAGCACTTGCTGCAAAAGAAAGCTTACCTTCTGATGAGTATCCTATTTATTTTGATGAGGATAAGCCACATTTCCCAGAAGGACTACAGTTGAAATTACATACTAATAGAGTTGA
>CANCKV010000063.1 GCA_947378615.1 Chitinophagaceae bacterium
ACAGGTAGTCCTAGACGTGAGTTTTTGTATGTAGATGACCTTGCAGATGCCTGCTTCTTTTTGATGGAGAATTATAACGAAAAGGGTTTGGTAAATGTAGGTTGTGGTGATGATGTAACAATCCTTGAATTGGCTCAATTAGTAAAGAAAATTGTTGGCTACGAAGGAGAAATAAAATTGGATACATCTAAACCTGACGGTACCCCAAGGAAGTTAATGGATGTTTCTAAACTCACTTCTTTTGGTTGGAAAGCCACAACAACTCTTGAAGATGGTATCACAGCCGTTTTCAATGAGATAAAAGATAATGACTGGAAATAGTCTTCTATCTAAATAAGAATTCACAGGGGAAATGATATTAATTATTGTTTCCCCTGTTTTCTTTTAAGCCAATAATTTTGGAAACTCTTCTTACTAAGGGATTATTTATTTCAATAGCAATTAATAAGGGTATTAAAATAAACGCTTCAAAAATTACTCGATATCTTACAATTGCTCCCGCAAAAGGAACGGTATATCCAATCAGAATATAATTTATTAAAGCTGTAAAAATTAACAAGTTGATGATTGGATTCTTGATTAATAGGGCAAGTGACCTCCGATTCAATAAGGCAACTAATAGTAATAGCCAAACAAAAATTGTCTCACAAGCTGCAAAAAGCAATAATGGGCTTTTCCCTTCTGATAGGTAGGGTCTAACAAAAGTATGATTGAGTGAAGTGAAAAATGTATTAGCATAGCTAGAAAAGTTTTGATTTAAAGGGTCTATTAGCATAAATGAATTGCCTTTTAAGTCAAGAAAACTCCCTTGTCTTTCTGCCATTTTCTTAGGTAATCGCAGGGGTTCTGGACCGAAGTTCGTAGCAAAAAATAAGGCAACACAAAGAATCAAAGAAAATAAGTTGATTAAAAATATTTGTTTCTTTTGTAGTTTTTGGATTACTACGAATGCTATGAATGGCGGAAATAGGGATAGGGCAACAAAATTCCTGATTAAAAATAATAAGATTAGGAAGAAGAAAACCTTGAGAATTGAGGATATTTTTTTCTCTTCAATATATAATACAAAATAATATAGGCATCCTGTTAAGGCAACAAATACGAGACCGTCTTTTCGGATACCACTTTGCCAAAACAATAAGGGTGGGAAAAAGAAAATTAAAGCGAATAGAATTTTCTTTTTTGAAGGGAAATATCTCATACATATTTTGAATAGATATAAGTGCCCCCAAAAAGTAATCAGATTGAAAAACAGGGTATTTATATAGTAGTCTCCAAAACTGAATAAATTAAAAATTGCTAATAGTTTGATTAATATATTGTATTGTAAATCCTTCCAAAATGAATTAGTACTATTAAAAAAAGAAAGTGATTGATTCGTATGATAACCATTTGTAAATAAATCAACAATAAATGTCCATGGATTTCGTTTTAACCATGCATATTCTTCTAAAGATTCTTGGTGATAAAGCCATGTATCATCTCCATGATATACTTTTAGAAAGAGATAACCATAAATACAGCCGAAAATTAATTTTACTGCAAGAATGCCAATAATTTGCTTTGATGATAGTAGAGGATCCTTTGAGCGATTAAAATAGTAGATGACTAGTGAAACTAAAAATAAATAACCGAGGACTCCTCCAATTGTATGCAGCATAAACTGTTATTTATGAATAGAAAAAATTGAATTTTCGACAGATAGTTGCAAGATTTCGTTCAATTTGTAACTTACTTTTTCATAGTCATACATTTCTGAGTAAAGTGTTCTACTTTCAAGGGACATAGATTCTATCAAATTTTCCTGATAATATTTTGTAATAAGTGTTGCTAATCCAATAAAATCATTTGGAGCTATAATATTACCATTAACTCCATCTTTAATAATTTCATTAACCCCTCCTACATCTGTTGCAATAGCAGGTTTCCCATATTGCAAAGCTTCTATTAAACAGAGAGGCAGCCCTTCATAAAAGGTAGGTAATATTACAATATCACAGTTTTGATAGTAAAATCCCATGTCATTTGTTTCCCCTACTAGCGTAATGTATTTATTTAACTGATTTGATTCGATGTATTTTTCTATTTTTCCACGTTGAGGCCCATCTCCAATAAATGTAAAATGAAGATCAGTTGTTTTCTGTTCATTAACAAGAAGATTGATTGCCTTAAGTGCAGTGAGGTGGTCTTTTTGAGTTCTAAATCCAGCTACCATTAAAACATTTTTGGTCAATTTTGTTGAAATTGTTGGCAGCACGTTTTCATGAAGGTTTGGGCAAACATAGATTTTATTAGATTTAATATTGAGTACCTTCTCTCCAAAAATTGCGGTGTTGTTTGAAACACAAAAATAGGAATCAGTAATAGGCTTGATAATTGTTTCTATCCATTTGCCAGCAAATTGCTGAAAGTACGGTGCCCCCTTTTCGAATGACCATCCTTGAACGGTGAATAAATTGGGAATTTTCTTTAGGAAACAAATTATTCTCGATAATACCCCTGCCTTAGTTGAGTGTGATATGACGAGATCAGGCTTACATAAATTGATTTGTTTGTTAATTTCAAAAAGAGCCTTAATATCAAAAAGTATATTGTAAGTATTTTTTAATGAAGGAATAAGAATCACATTTACACCTAAACCTTCTATTTGTGCTGAAGCAACTCCGTTTGTTCCCGCGAAGACTACGCACTCATGCTTTTTATCTAAATGATTTTTAATACATTCAATAACATGCTTTTGTGCGCCATAAATCGTATCAAATTTTGTGATGATATGTAAAATCTTCATGAAATTAATGTAGGCTGCTTTTAATTATTAGCATAAAAAAGTGCTAAAGTAAGTAATTTATTTTTTGTATGGTTTTTCTCTTTAAAGGATTGATTCTAATTGATAACAATCATTTTTATTCAATTTGATACAGACTATGTATATTGCGGCAGAAAATTGTCAATTTTAAGCAAAATGAAAAATATACTAATCACTGGTGGAGCAGGATTTATTGGTAGTCATGTAGTAAGACTCTTCGTAAATAAATATCCTGAATACAATATCGTTAATCTAGATGCCCTTACTTATGCAGGCAATCTTGAAAATTTAACTGACATCGATAAAAAGCCAAATTACAAGTTCGAAAAAGTGAATCTTTTAGATGTTCAAGCCCTCACTTCTGTCTTTGAAAAGCATAATATTACTGATGTAATTCATTTAGCTGCTGAAAGTCACGTTGATAGGAGTATCGAAAGTCCACTTGATTTCGTTCATACAAACATTGTTGGTACTGTAAATCTGCTGAATGTAGCTAAAACAAAATGGGCTGCAAACTTTGAAAACCATTTATTCTATCATATTTCTACAGATGAAGTTTATGGTGCTCTAGGTGCGGAAGGATTCTTTACCGAAACGACGCCTTACCATCCTAATTCTCCATATTCAGCAAGCAAGGCAGCTTCGGATCATTTTGTAAGGGCTTATGCAGAGACATATCATATTAGAACAGTCATTTCAAATTGTTCGAATAATTATGGACCTTTTCATTTTCCAGAAAAATTAATCCCTCTTTTCATTAATAATATTATTCATAAAAAACCACTACCTGTTTACGGGGATGGTTTATATACTCGCGATTGGTTGTTTGTAAAGGATCATGCTACAGCTATAGATACTATTTTCCATCATGGAAAAGTTGATGATACCTATAATATTGGAGGATTTAATGAGTGGAAAAACATTGATTTGGTAAAGATTCTTTGCAAATTAATGGATGAAAAACTTGGAAGAGAAGTGGGAGAAAGTGAAAAGTTGATTACTTATGTAAAAGACCGTCCAGGACATGACCGCCGTTATGCAATTGATGCTACCAAACTAAATAAAGAGCTTGGATGGTATCCTTCCGTGACTTTTGAACAGGGCTTAAGCCAAACAATTGATTGGTATCTTGAAAATACAGCTTGGTTGACAAATGTTACAAGTGGTGCCTATCAAAATTATTACAAAGGAATGTATGCTGATAGATAATTAAATCGATAAAATCTTAATAATTATAATTCGATGAAAGTTGAGGAAACAAAGTTGAAGGGTTGTTATATCATTCATGATACTGTATTTGAGGATAGTCGTGGCTATTTCTTCGAAAGTTTTAATAAACAAAAGTTCGAATCACTAACAGGCTTAAGTGTTGAATTTGTTCAAGACAATCAATCCAAATCTACAAGAGGTGTTTTGAGGGGTCTGCATTTTCAAAAAGGAGAACATGCACAGGCAAAACTTGTTCGAGTAATTGAAGGAAGCGTATTAGATGTTGCCGTTGATTTGAGAAAAGAATCACCAACATTTGGTCAATATGTATCGGTTGAACTGACTGCTACTAATCGGTTACAGTTTTTTATTCCACGAGGATTTGCTCACGGGTTTTTAGTGTTAAGCGAAACAGCTACCTTCTTTTATAAATGCGATAATTTCTATAACAAAGAAAGTGACGGTGGTGTAATTTATAATGACCCTATAATTGGTATTGACTGGAAAATTGACACTAGTGAACTTATTCTTTCTGAGAAAGATATCAATCAACCTTCTTTACATCAAATAAAAGAGAATCTCTATTTTAAATAACGATAATTGCTTTGATTTAATAAATTTCTAATCATTCAAATCATCATTAATCATTTTAAATCACCATTATGAAAGGTATAATATTAGCAGGAGGCAGTGGAACTAGATTGTATCCAATTACAAAAGGGATAAGTAAACAAATCATGCCTATCTACGATAAGCCGATGATATACTATCCGTTATCTGTACTGATGTTGGCAGGAATTAGCGAAGTATTAATAATAACAACCCCAGAAGATTCTGCTCAGTTTCAGCGTTTGTTAGGCGATGGAAAAGATTTGGGATGTAGATTTGAATATGCAGTTCAAGAAAAGCCAAATGGTTTGGCACAAGCCTTTGTAATTGGAGCTGATTTTATTGGCAACGACAAGGTAGCTCTTGTCTTAGGTGATAATATTTTTTATGGTGCAGGATTTAGCAAATTACTTCAATCTTTTAATGACGTAGTAGGTGCTGCAATCTTTGCTTACGAAGTAAACGATCCTGAAAGATATGGGGTAGTTGAATTTGATGATAAATTAGTGGCTATTTCAATAGAAGAGAAACCAATACATCCAAAATCTAATTTTGCTGTTCCTGGTTTGTATTTTTATGATAATGAGGTAGTGGAAATCGCTAAAAACATTGCGCCTTCGCCTCGTGGTGAATATGAAATTACTGATGTAAATAAGGTTTATCTCGAAAATCAAAAGTTGCATGTAGGTGTAATGAATCGTGGTACTGCTTGGTTAGACACAGGAACTTTCGATTCTTTGGCTGATGCAAGTGAATTTGTTAGGGTTATTGAGAAAAGGCAAAGTCAAAAAATCGGATGTATAGAGGAAGTTGCTTTCAGAATGGGTTTCATAAATCAGGAACAACTGTTAGTATTGGCAACTCGTTATGCAAAGAGTGGATATGGTGAATATTTAAGAAAGCTGAAACCATAGGAGTATTAAGTTATAAGTATTAAGTTATAAGTATTAAGTTTTAGGTATTTAAGGTGTACGGTATGATATAATTTTTAGGATCAGGAAACCTAGGTTTGCTTAATTCATATTTATTAATTTTACTTTGCTTTTGAGTATAACTTAAAACGTACTACTTATAACCTACTACTTAATACCTACTACTTAATACCTATTACCTAAAACGAATTACTAAAAAGACTGCTCATGAAGATTGTCGCAATGATTCCTGCACGTTATTCTGCTACTCGTTTTCCAGCGAAACTAATGCAGATATTAGGAAATAAAACTGTTATAAGACATACCCACGATAATACATTGGCAACTGAATTGTTTGATGATGTATTTGTAGTGACTGATAGTGAAATCATTTATGATGAAATTACAAACAACGGAGGTAAAGCCGTCATGAGTAAAGGACATCATGAAAGTGGAAGTGACAGGATTGCGGAGGCTGTCCTTGCAATTGATGTTGATGTAATTGTAAATGTTCAAGGTGATGAACCTTTTGTAAAGCGTGAACCACTTGAAAGGCTAATCAGTGTATTTGTTGATGATGAAGATAATAATGTTCAGGTTGCCTCGCTAATGCAGGTATTGACTGACGATAAGCTTATCCTAGATCCTAATTATGTGAAGGTTGCTGTGGATAGAAATTGGAATGCACTCATGTTTAGTCGTTCTGTAATTCCATATAATAGAGATGGAAAGATAAAACCCACTTACTACGAACATATAGGTGTGTATGCTTTTAGGAAACATGCGCTGATTAAATTTACTAATTGGAGTATGACTCCTCTTGAATCTGCCGAGAAAATTGAATGTCTCCGATATCTTGAAAATGGTGTTCCTATTAAGATGGTAGTCACTGATTATATGGGAATAGAAATTGATACACCTGAAGACCTTGAAAAAGCAGCATCTATTTTGGATTTTGAAAAATAATAGGTAGTGATTGATCAGGTATATAATGAACTTTTATCAACTGAATCAAGAATTTTGGTTTACTACTCAATTGTTATCTCTTCAATTGGTCTCAATAAAATTGCACTATCTGTTGCTGTTAATATTCTATTTAATTGACTGCAAATATTACTTTAAGCATTAAATCATACAAAACATACCATTTTAATACATACTTGTTCGAACAAGTATGGTGCGCTTAACAACTTTCTGCTTAGAGTTACTCAGTTTCTCCATTCCTGCTGCAGATTCCGATAGGCTTGTGTATGTGGGGTTCTTCCTCTTGAAAGGCTAGGGGGTTAGAAGAACGCATTAGCAATTCGCATTAAAAGAGATAGGAAGACTATTTGACTTGAGCGGAGTTTAGTATTTAGTCTTCCTTAGTAGTAAACATTCCATTAAAACATCCTATTTTTGAATTAATAATAAACTCATGAATAACAGATGCTTGCAAATATTAGTTGTCTTCATTTCTTCAACATTTTTATTATGTTGTAAGAAAGATTCTGCTTCGAGTCCTTTGCCTATATTTAAAACCTATACTATTTTTAAGGGTAAAAATTATGCCGACGGATTTGATTCTACTCATATTGTATTTATTAAAACTAATGATTTAAAGTTTATTGCAAAATTTGATAGTAGTGCTATCTATTCAACTTTTATTTCATCAAATCAAATAGATGTTAATAAATTATATGGTTTTTCAGATAATAATTCTGACCACCATCTATTTAGTGCTAGAATGGGATGGGCATGGTACAATAATACCCTTAATTTATTTGGATATACATATAATAATGGCGTTCGTTCCATTTTGAATTTAGGAGTTTATTCGATAGGTACTAATTTAAACTGCCGGATTCAAACCGATACTGCAACAAAAAGTTATTATTTCACGGTTAATGGAAAAACTAAGTCAATGCCTAGAGCCGCAAAAACTTCAGCAGGAAGTGGTTATCGACTTTATCCTTATTTTGGTGGTGATGAACCTGCACCTCATACTGTTACCATCCAAATTTCCGAATAAAATTTCTTTATTATTGAAGGTGGCATGTTTCCTTCTTTTTTTAAAAATAATATTCCTTCATTTCTAGACCAATAACATGAATAAATTAGTGTTCTACCCTAATAACTACCTCATTCTTTTCAGTAATTCTTCCTATGGGTTCAGCATAAAGTTGAGCATCTAAAAGCAATTGTTTGATAGAGTCAGCAGCAGTAGGATCTACGGCTATCAATAAGCCTCCACTTGTTTGTGGGTCAGCAAGAATGGATTTCGCATCTTCCTGATTTATCCCATTTTGGAAAAGAATCTTATGTCCATAGCTATCCCAATTTCTCAGAGTACCACCTGGAATAGATTTTTGATTAATATAATAGGGTATGTCTAGAGTAATCAATGGCACTTTATGAAGATGAACAATCGCACTTGTTCCACTGCCTTCTGCCATTTCTGTTAAGTGTCCTAACAATCCAAAACCCGTAACATCGGTCATTGCGTGTACAGCAGCTATTTTTCCTAAAGCCTCGCCTACTTTATTAAGTTGCATCATCTGAAAAGGTGCCAATTGACAATGTTCTTCCTTTAGTATTCCTTTCTTTTCAGCCGTAGTCAATATCCCGACTCCTATTTTCTTTGTAAGAAATAAGATATCGCCAGGTTGTGCTGTATTATTTTGCTTAATGTTGGCTATTTCCACCAAGCCATTTACCGCTAGTCCGAAGATTGGTTCGGGGGAATCAATACTATGACCTCCTGCAAGAGGAATGCCTGCTTCCAAACAAATACTCCTGCTTCCTTCAATCACTTTCTGAGCTACTTCGGGGGATAATTTATTGATAGGCCAACCAAGTATTGCAATTGCCAAAATAGGTTTACCACCCATCGCATATACATCGCTGATTGCATTTGCACTAGCGATACGACCAAAATTGAATGGGTCATCAACGATAGGCATAAAGAAATCGGTCGTAGAAATAAGTGCAGTTCCATTTCCAAGATTATACACTGCCGCATCATCCTTACTATGATTGCCAACAATCAGTTTGTCATTATCGGGCATTGATAAACTAGAACTAAGAATTTGGTCCAATACTTTTGGAGAAATCTTACAACCACAGCCTGCACCATGCGAATATTGAGTCAACTTTATATCGTTCATTATTTTTATTTTATCAATTTGAAATGAAAATCTAGTTTCTACACAGAAGGTTTAAATATTTGGAAAACAAAGCTTTTCATAAAGAACCATAAGAAATTATATCTTAAAGTAATTCAACCTCATAAATTTCAGTATAAGACTTTGTGTTCCTTTTTACTTAGTGTTAAAAGCTCTTACCAAATCAGCAATTGAGATGGGCAAGAATTGTCTCTGTATTAGCAATCGCATCTACCTTTTCGCAAAGAATAGTTGTGAGCAACTCACTACTATTTTCGCACCTCTGCATTCCCTTCAAATAGTGTTTGTCATAATATCTAAGCAGAATGGCGAAGCAATTTTCAATATCATCTTCAAGTAGAAAGTTAAGCGCATTCTTTGTGTCGAGTCCTCCGAGTCTCTTTTTAATACGCATGATGGCATTGATTAGTTTCTCCTTACTGTTTTTGCCATAATCCTTCACGATATATTTCAATCGTTCTTCAAAAGGAATATCAAGGAAAAAAATAGGGGAAGATTGTTTATTATCAAATAATTTTATTGGTAGGTTAATGTCGCCAATCCGTTGACTTTCATCTTCGACCATGATACATTCATTCCGAAGTTGATACAATTCCATCGCCAACAGATTCTCGAACATTTCTTGCGAAGGTTGCGGAATAGCATTCAGGTTACCAAAGGCAGACCCCTTATGATTTGCTAATCCTTCCAAGTCAATGATAGCTTCTCCTTTCTTTTTAAGGGTTTGGATAATATCAGTTTTGCCGCTACCAGTATAACCTCCAATTACCTTGAACTGATATTTAATTTCAAACTGTTGTAACGTCCAGTTTCGATAGGCTTTGTATCCTCCAATGATTGTGAAAACCTTGAAACCATACAAATCCAAAAGCCAACCTACCCCTGCACTCCGCATGCCTCCTCGCCAACAATGAACCACAATCGGAATGTTATGTTGTTCCTTTATTCTTCGTAGAATCTTATTTTGGGCAATCAGTTTTTCCACTTCTTCAATCATGCCACTCATCTTAGGCCCAAAAAAGTTTAATCCCAACTTTATAGCGTTTTCTCTACTATCTTGTTTATATGCCGTGCCTACAATCTTACGTTCTTCATCAATAAATAATGGGAGGTTGAAAGCAAATGGAATATGGGCATGGATAAATTCGCTAGGACTACGTACATCCAATAAGAGGAATGCAGAAGTATCCATTTTTATAAACTCATCGATAGTAATTTGTTGAATGGGCATAAGAGGGCAAACTTATTGAATATTCATTTAATAATTATTATTCATTATTATAAACTGAGTTGAATTGGGAAGGGAATGTAATCAAAACTGTTTCAGGCCGGTTAGGGTAACAGAATTCAAATGAAAAAGCTGCTTAAATCCTTGCTACATTATATTCATAAACAAATTATATATTTGAACTATTAATTTTTTAAACGAATGGTTGACAATGATAGAAGATGTGAAAATTTTGGAATCTAAA
>CANCKV010000064.1 GCA_947378615.1 Chitinophagaceae bacterium
CTATTATGGTATTCAATTAGTGGAACAGGCGCTTATTGTATTAGTACCCCGTATTGCTTGGAAAGACAAACCAATTACAGAACAATTGGTAATGCAAAGAGTCGTAGATGCAGGGGTAGTGAACAATCTAGCAAAAGTATCAGCAAAGCCGATGTATATAGTAGATGGATATTTGAGTGGGGGTATATTAGGAATTATGTTAAGTTTGTTTCTTTATGGATATGCTTTGCAATACCTCTGTGGTTTGGCAGAGAGTTGGTTTGGAGGATATTTTTTGGGTACAGCAATTATGTTCAATGGGTTGTTCTCTATCTTTTGGCGGGGACTTTCTTTTGAATTTATTTTAAATGCAGTACTCTATTCGTTACTCACGATGTGGGTTGTACAAAGAATTCTATATTCTTATGACTTTTTAGAAGAAATACATGAAGATAATCCACATAACACCGTCTTATAAGCCTGCATTTGTTTATGGAGGCCCAATCTATTCGGTAAGTGCTTTATGTGAAGCACAAGTTGCATTAGGGCATGAAGTTTTCGTTTTCACTACTAATGCAAATGGTAGAGAAAACTTGTCTCTGCCATTGAACGAACCGCAATGGATAAATGGTGTGAATGTCAGGTACTTTCCACGAATCACAGGAGATCATACTCATGTCTCACTGAAGATGTGGTGGTATTTATTTAAGGAGGCGAAGGACTATCAAATAGTTCACCTCCATAGTTGGTGGAGTATTCTGATGATGGGATGTGCATGGATATTAAAATTCAAGGGTATCCCCTTTATACTTTCTCCTCGAGGCATGTTTTCTTTTTATTCATTCAATCATAATATTCATCCAATAAAGAAAAAGGTATTCTTTGGATGGTTATCAAAGCCTGTACTGAAAAGTCAAACTTTTCATGCTACTGCCAATTCTGAAGCAAAAGAGGTTAAGTCATTATTTGGAGAAGATGCAGTTGTTTTTACACTTCCTAATCTATTACAGTTTCCTGAATTATCCTTAGAGACTATTCAAAACAAATCAACAGTAAATACTAATTCCTTAAAGTCACCGATTAAGTTGTTATTCATTTCTCGAATCGACAAAAAGAAAGGAATAGAATTATTATTAGCGGCTGTACAATTATTAAAAAATGAGAGTATTACGGTTGAACTAACTATTATTGGTACTGGGACAAATAGCTATCTGAAAAAGCTTAAGCAGTTAGTTGATTCACTTGATATTGCTGAGAGTGTTATTTGGAAAGGAAATGTAGAATGGAGAGCAAAATTTGATGATATACTTTATTCAGAAGTATTAGTATTGCCTTCATATAATGAAAACTTTGCGAATATAATATTGGAAACACTCTATTCAGGAAGACCCGTCATCCTCACAAAGTATGTTGGCCTCAGTGATTATGTAGCTGAACATAATATGGGATGGGTGATAGATACAAAACCCGAAGATATTGTAATTGCAGTAAAGAATTATATGGAAGGAAAGTTCAATTGGAAGGAAAAAGCATTGATGATGCATCAACAAATTGAGCATGATTTTAATCAAAAATTCTTAGCAGAACAATACGTTATGAACTATAAAATATGAGTTATGAAATATGAGTGATTGTGTCATAGCTTATTTACAACTTTTTACGTAAAACTTAATACTTAATACTTAATACCTACAACTTAATACTTAACACCTACTACATTTAAATTGAAAAGTACTGTATTTAGTTTTATCATCATTACCTATAATGAAGAGATTCATTTGCCGAGGTTATTAAAGTCGATTGAGTCTCTCAATGCAGCTACTTTTATCCTTGACTCGGGAAGTACTGATCAAACATTGCAAATTGCTGAAAGCTATGGATGTGAAGTAAAGCAGAATCCCTTTGAAAATCATCCTAAACAATGGGATAAAGCCTTGAAAATATTCTCGGTTACAACTCCGTGGGTCATCTGTTTGGATGCTGATCAACAGGTAACTTCCGAACTACTGCAACTTCTTGAAGGATTTAAGGATAGTGATTACGAAGGGGTCAGCGGTATCTATTTTAATCGAAAGAATATTTTCAAAGGTAAATGGCTACAACATGGGGGGTATTTCCCCTTGTATCTGCTTAAAATGTTCAGAACAGGTGTTGGATATTCTGATTTGAACGAGAATATGGATCACCGTTTTATTGTGCCAGGAAAAACGATAATTTGGAAGAAAGGATATATCGTTGAGGAAAATACGAAGGAGAATCAAATATCATTTTGGATAAGTAAACATAACAGGTATAGTGATCAAGTGGCACATGAAGAATGGGAAAGGATGCAGGCACTTAGAACACAAACACTAAAACCTGATATATTTGGAAGCCCTGATCAAAAGAAGGCTTTTTTAAAGAGTATTTGGTGGAAGATGCCTTTGTATGTCAGACCGTTTATTTATTTTTTTCACAGATACTTTATTCAATTAGGCATCCTTGATGGAAAGCAGGGATTTGTTTTTCATTTTCTACAGGCTTTTTGGTTTAGACTTGTAGTGGATATTAAAATTGATGAGATCAGGAAGAGTAGTAAGTAATAAGTTATAGGTATTAGGAATATGGTGTAAGGTAATAGGTTTAAGGTAAAAGGTGTAAGGCAGAAGGTATAAGGTAAAAGGTATAAGGTAAAAGGTATGAAGTGTAAGATGTTGGCTCTCGTCTATTAAAACTTATAGATATCTCATCTTCAAACTACCTTGTACCTTACACCTTAGACCACATACCTTACACCTTCTTACTTTCAAAATAAAAAATCAAATTGAAAACGAATCTAAAAATATATAATAATGATTGGTATCAACCAGGAGGAGCTCTAAAAAGAACTTTATGGTTGGTTGCAAATGCATTGTTTTTTAATAATGGGCTAGCTTTATTTAATGGATTCAAGCTATTTTTATTAAGAAGGTTCGGTGCAAAAATTGGTGAAGGAGTCGTCATCAAACCTTCGGTTAGTATTAAATATCCTTGGTTTTTAACAATAGGGAATCATGTTTGGATTGGCGAGAATGTATGGATAGACAATTTGACAGATGTACATATTGGTAATCATGTTTGTCTTTCACAAGGTGTGATGTTACTAACAGGTAACCACGATTATACTAAGCCATCCTTTGATTTAATCATAGGGAAAATTATACTTGAAGATGGTGTATGGTTAGGTGCACAGTCAGTCGTTTGTCCAGGAATCACTTGTGGAAGTCATGCTGTGTTAGCGGTAAATTCTACTGCTACGAAGAATTTAGAAGCTTATAGTATATATCAAGGAAATCCTGCTGTAAAAGTGAGGGATAGAAAAATTAAGTCACTGAATTGATAATAATGAATAGACAATTTATGATAAATATTTTCAATTCTCTCTCATATTTCATCACTCATATTTGATAATTGTCTTCTTCTATGAAAGTTTCCATCATTACTGCTACCTATAATAGCGCAAACACTATCATAGATACCATCAATTCGGTACATAATCAAACATACTCCGACATACAACATTTGATAATTGATGGTTTATCGACTGATGATACGGTTCAAATAATTAGGACTACTCCAACGTTTAAAGGGGATATTTATTGCGAGAAAGATAAAGGCATCTATGACGCAATGAATAAGGGGATTGCACTCGCTAAAGGTGACATCATTGGTATTCTTAATTCTGATGATTTTTATGCTGATGAAACAGTCATAGAAGATGTTGTTAAAGTTTTTGAAGAAACTAATTGTGACGCAGTGTATGGAAATTTGGTGTATGTAGATTCTGTAGATACAAAAATTATAAAAAGAACTTGGATTTCAGGTAGCTATAAAAGAGAAAACTTTCTAAAAGGTTGGATGCCCCCGCATCCAACCTTTTTTGTTAGAAAAGACTTATATGCAAAGTATGGAAATTTTAATATTTCTTTGTCGAGTGCTGCAGACTATGAATTGATGCTTAGGTTTTTATATAAGTATAATGTAAAGCTTGCATATTTGCAAAAAACATTGGTTCAAATGAGGGTAGGAGGGAAAAGTAATGTCTCTATTAATAATAGGATAATTGCCAATTTAGAAGATAGAAAGGCTTGGAAAATGAATGGTTTGAAACCGAATTGGTACACATTATATTTGAAGCCACTAAGAAAATTGAGTCAGTTCTTTACATAGTGGTTAGAGGTTAGAGGTTAGAGGTTAGTGGTTAGAGGTTAGAGGTTAGTGGTTAGTTTTATTAAGTATTAGTTTATTCTATAGATAAAACTAATTTTTAATAACTAATAACTAATAACTAACCACTAACCACTAACCACTAACCACTAACCACTAACAACTAATTACATATAATTCACTAATGGATATTAAGTTTTTATACAGGGTATTATTTTTATTTTTTTCTTGTTGTTTCTTTTTAAAAAGTCTTAAAGCTCAAGACATTTTAAAAAGCAAGGATTTGAGTTCTTTCAAGATAGATAATCTATCTGATGATGACATTAACAAATTTAAGCAACAGTTACAACAGAGCGGCTTGACAGAAACTCAGGGAGAACAACTTGCCTTACAAAGAGGTTTGCCTTCTTCTGAGTTAGGAAAGTTAAGGGCTCGGGTGGCATCTTCAAATTCAAGCTCTACAAAGAGTGCAACTAGCAAGGCAATTAGTAGGGTAATTGATACCACTGAAAGTGCCAACAATTTATTACAAGATATCATTCCTTTTAGAGAAATCTCTAGTACTGTGTTTGGGAGTGAGTTATTCAATAATCCTACGCCAATATTTGAACCGAACTTACGTATTCCTACCCCAAAGAATTATATATTAGGACCTGATGATGAATTGATTATTGATGTTTTTGGCTATCAGGAAGTAAATTATCATATTACAGTATCACCTGAAGGAAGTATTAATATTCCAATTATTGGTATTGTACCTGTAACAGGTATCACTATTGAGCAAGCCACAAAGCGTATCAAAGAAAAGATGATTAGAAGCGGCTATGCTAGTCTTGGAAGCGAACAATCGCAATTGCAAGTTAGTATTGGAAAAATTAGAAGTATCCGTGTGACAGTCATTGGAGATGCCAAAAAGCCTGGATCGTTTAACATCTCCTCATTATCTACTCTGTTTAATGCGTTATATGCAGCAGGTGGCCCTACGAATAAAGGTTCCTTCAGACAAATTGAATTAATCAGAAATAATAAAGTCATTACAAAACTCGATGCTTACGACTTTTTATTACATGGAGACCAAACTAATAATGTGCGATTAACCGATCAGGATGTAATTCGGATTCCTCCCGCTAAAGTTCAGATTAGTTTGTTAGGTCAAGTAAGACGAGAAGGTATCTATGAGGTATTGCCTACGGAAAATTTGCAAAAGATTATTGACTATTCAGGTGGATTTACCAATGAAGCTTATACTGCTTCGGTACAGATAAAACAAGTAACTGAAAAGGAACGCAGGATAAAGGATGTGCTTAAAAAAGATTTTTCCATTTATTCCCCATTAAAAGGTGACTCAATTGTCGTTAATAAAATATTGAACAGGTATGACAATAGGATAACGATTTCAGGTGCAGTATATCGTCCTGGAACCTATGAATTGGAGAAAGGTATTACGCTGAGTAAGTTAATTGCTAAAGCGGATGGTTTGAAAGAAGATGCATTTAAAGATAGAGGTGAAATTGTCAGGACAAATGATACTGATCTCACAAAGCAAATAATACCATTCAATGTACAGTCTTTAGTTTCAGGAAAAGTTGACGATATTGTATTACAAAAGAATGATGAGGTAGTTATTGGAGAGGCTTCCACTTACAGAGAGAAATACACGCTTACATTGGAAGGAGAAGTTAAGAAACCGGGTATCTATCCTTTTTTTCAGGGTATTACGCTTAATGATTTACTGTTTTTAGCAGAGGGACTTACAGATGCTTCTTCAACAGGAAATATTGAAATAGCACGAAGAGTAAAAAGTGATGATGAAAGTCGTAAAAATGAAATGGCAACTATTATAGATGTGACCACTCAAAAAGATTTGAAATTGCTTGGAAAGGAAGTTGAGCTACAGCCTTGGGATGTTATTTCAATTCGCAGAAAAAAAGAATATAGAGAACAAATAAGTGTAAAGGTAGAAGGGGAGGTGAAGTATCCGGGTAATTATGTATTATCAGAAAAAAATGAGCGAGTCAGTAATTTATTGAAGCGTGCAGGCGGAATTACAGGAGAGGCATTCATTGAAGCAGCAAATTTGATTCGAGTAAATAACAGTATTCAAAAAGATAATAATAGTGAGGCTGATAAGGTGAAAAAAATACAGCAGCAACTTAGGGATACAAGTAGTAATCTAATTGAAAGTTACACAAAGCCAACCATAAAAGTGGGTCTTGATTTAGCAAAGATTTTGAGCGATCCTTATGGATTAAACGACATTTTGCTTCAGGAAGGTGATGTGTTAAGTATTCCAAAGCAAAAGAATGAGATTAAGGTAAATGGAGAGGTAATGGTACCTTCCGAAATTGTATATAAGAAAGGGGCGGCCCTTAGTTATTACATTAATAAAGCAGGTGGATATACAGATAATGCACGTCAACGTAAGGTGTATGTATTATATGCAAATGGGGATGCGAGTAGAACAAAGCATTTCCTTTTCTTTAGGATACATCCTCCTATAGAACCGGGCGCTGAAATATTGGTACCGAGGGTTCCTGAAAAGAAAGCATCTATATCTACAGGAGAGTTAGTTGCCATAACATCTGCTGTAGCATCATTAGCAGGGGTGGTGATAGCAATATTGAGGTTATAACAACCTAGAAGTTTTATTTATTAAAGAAGAGAGGGGATATGGAAATAATAGAAAAAACAGACTTTACTATTTCAGATTTGAATAATAATGTAAAAGTATTAAAAGAATTTCTAAAGGAAAAATGGAAGTTTATTTTAAAATTTTCATTAATATTTAGCGTTATTGGATTGATATATGATTTTTTTCAAAAACCTATATATGTCGCACAGGCTAATTTTGTTATTGAATCAGATGAGAGTTCAAAAATTGGTTCTATTTCTGGATTGGCAAGTCAGTTTGGATTTGATTTAGGTGGGAGTGGTAGTGTATTTGAGGGTGAAAACCTGATTGAACTATTTAAAAGTAACATGATAATAAAAAAAACATTGTTAAGTCCTGTAATAATTGATAATAAAGAAGTATTATTAATAAATCAATATATAAATACATCAGAGTACAGGAAAATACTTGATAAAAATGAGGAATTAAGATATATTCATTTTACTGAATGGCCTTTAGAACCTAATAGAATTAGGGACAGTATTTTAAACTTAATTATTAAGGGTATTAAAAAGAAAGTAAAGATTGAAAAAATAGACAAAAAATTGAATTTTGTTGAAGCAACTTTCGAATCTAATAATGAATTGTTTTCAAAAAGTTTTTTAGAAAAATTGCTCAATAATGGAATAACTTATTTTATCGATTATTCCACAAAAAAGTCAAGACAAAATGTTGAAATTTTACAGCATCAAGTGGATTCTGTGAATCAAAAATTGACAGGAAATATATATCAGAATGCAGAATCTAATGACCTAAATATTAACCCTTTAAAGCAAATTTCAAGAGCCTCTGGCATTAGAAAGCAAGTAGAAATTCAAGTAAATGGGGCTGTTTATACCGAGTTGATTAAAAATTTAGAACTTAGCAGAATGTCATTAAGAAAAGAAATTCCATCTATTCAAATTATTGACACACCTATTTTGCCTTTAGAAAAAAAGAAATTAGGCAAACTTCTTGGAACGATTTTATTTGGATTTTTAGGATTTATCATTTCTACAGGAATTTGTTATGTAAAGTTTAGTAATAAAGCATCAATAATTCCAATAACTCAAAATTGACTCTAATATCTAATAAATGGTTGATAAAAAAAGGGTAATATTAAATGCCTCATCCACAGTTGCACAAGTTATAATTACAAGTTGTTTATATTTTCTTTTATATAAACTATTGCTAAATAAGGTAGGTGCGTCAATGCTAGGTGTGTGGTCATTGATAGTTACTACTTCTTCTATTGCTAATCTTGCAAATTTTGGTATTACCTCAGGATTGGTGAAATTTGTAGCTGAGTATAGTGTTGATAAGCTGAAAGAAAAAAGACACCTTCAGCAACTAGTCTTCACTTCTTTTGCAACTTTAATTGTTTTCTATTCTTTTATAATCATCTTAATAACAATTCTTGCCAACTATATTTTAAAAGTTATAATTCCATCAGAGTATTTTTCAATTGGTAAAGAATTACTACCATATTCACTATTTTGTCTTTTTGTCAATGGTTGTGGAGGAGTGTTTGTATCAGTTTTGGAAGGATTTCAAAAAAACTATTTAAGGAATTTTATTTATTCAATTGGAAGTGTTTTATTTTTTCTAGTAAGTTGGTTACTAATTGATAAATTTAAATTGAAGGGTGTTGTTTTTGGACAAGTTATACAGTCTTTATTTGTGTTAATATGTTGTTTAATTTCTTGTTTGAAATTAGTTGGCTATAACCTTTTTAATAGTTGGAAATGGAACGGTCAAATATTTAAATCCATATTTAATTATGGTATAAAATTTCAATTTATTTCAATTAGTCAAATGTTATGTGAACCAATAACTAAAACTTTATTAGGAAGATTTGGTGGTATGCAAATTGTTGGATTTTATGAAATGGCCTCTCGTTTAGTTTGGCAGTTACGAAGTCTGATAGTTAATGCGAATCAGATTGTAGTACCATTGATAGCTTCTGCATCTGTAAGCAAAAATAATAAGTCAGCTGTTAATGAGATATACAAAAAATCGCTTTCAATAGTTCAAATTGTTTCAATACCAATTTTTACATTATTAATTCTTTTTGCGAATGTGATAAGTTTTCTATGGATTGGTCATATTGAACCTGCGTTTATTATGTCAATTTATTTGTTAAGTGCGAGTACATTTGCAAATATTTTATCTGGACCTTCGTATTTTGGTTGTTTAGCTGAGGGAAAACTAAATTTTCTATTAGGAGTACATATTTTTATTGCAGTAACAAACGTTATATTGAGTTTTATTTTAGGGAATTGTATCGTTATTTACGGGGTAATTTGGTCGTGGTCATTAACTTTAATATTAGGTTCAATCGGGATCATATATTTATATTCAAAATCTAACAAAATAAGTTTATCAAGTTCATTTCAAAAAAAGGATTTATTTTTAATTTCAACTTGTATAGCTATTTGCCTTATTTCTTTTCAAATAGGCATTTGGATTACTAATTCAAAATTTTTTGGCCAATTAATTTTAGCTTGTTCTACTTCCTTTGTAGTTATTATATTGATTTTTTTTACGAGAAAAGAATTGATTTTAGACCTAATTGCAATAAAAAAGAATAACTTAAGCTAAAACTATATAATATTAAGTTAATATGAATTTAAAAGAAATTTTGCTTTTAAAAATCAGGTCTTTGCTTTATTATGTTTTTAAATATCCTTATTATAAAATTATTTTTAAAAATATAGGAACACGAACTCAAATTTATTCCTTGATACGATTAGAACATCCCCAAAATATCTATCTAGGTAATCGTGTTACTATTGGAAATTTAGCCTGGCTTGCTGCATCTCCCCATATTATTGATAATCCATTGCTAAAAATTGGTGATAATTGTTTGATTGGTGATTCAAATGAATTTTATTGTATTAAGGAGATTATCTTAGAAAGTAATGTATTCACTTCTAAAAATGTGTATATATCAGATGCTACACACAAATATCAAGATATAAATATTCCAATTGTAAAACAGGAAATTGCATTGACAAGTACTGTTAGAATTGGAGAAGGTACATGGTTAGGATTGAATGTTTGTGTTTTAGGAGCTAATATAGGTAAGCATTGTGTTATAGGTGCAAATAGTGTAGTAAACAAATCTATACCGGATTATTGTGTGGCAGTTGGTTCTCCCGCAAAAATTGTTAAACGTTTTGATTTTGAAACAAACAAATGGCGTAAAACAAATTCAATAGGAATATTTATAGATGAATAATATATTAATAACAGGTGGTTCGGGGTTTATTGGGTCAAATTTAGCATTGAAACTTATCGAAAGGGGGTATTGTGTAACAGT
>CANCKV010000065.1 GCA_947378615.1 Chitinophagaceae bacterium
CAAAAAAAGGGAACTCATTTTAGGGTACATGACAAAGTCATCAAAGCACATAGTAACGATAAGGAAGCCGCTGTAATTGTTTCTACAAAAGATAAGGCTAATAATGTATATGCAGAAATTGCTCAATTGGTATTTGATTTAAAACGAACAGGGAAAATTCATGATTACAATCAATGTGCTTTTTTATTTCCATACTTGAAAGGAAGTAGTAGAGTTGCTGGTTTTCAAGAAGCTTTTGAAGCCATTAACATCCCTGTTTATGCACCTAGGGCAAACAGTTTCATTGAAGTGGAAGAAGCAAGGGCTTTCTTTGGGATAATGCTTAAAATATTTGATAGGCCACACTATGGATTTGCTGGCAGCCAAAGCATTATTAAGTTTCGTGATTGGATGATTGGCTGTATGAACTATGCTGATGATTTAATGAAGGATGATAAACTTCTGAAAGAATATGTACAGGATAAAAAAGAAGAGATTGAGACGGCACTTACTGATTATAAATTACTAATCAAAGTTGTTGAAAAGAAAAGATGGGATTCAAAAGACCCTTTTAAACTTGAAATGATAAGGGACTTTGCAGAAGTACCAAAGTTGTCGGTAAAGGCAAAAAGGAATCTTACCAATTCTTATTTTAAGAAGGTAATTGAATTGAAAGCAAAGGATGGAAAACCCTACACTATCGATTATGTGATTAACCGTTCTACCTCTCTCGATTGGACTATTCTGGATTTATTTTATCAATTGAATGGCTTTAGGCATTTTAGGGAAATGTATCTTTTAGCAGAAGATGGAACGGATGAGGGGCCTATTTGTAACCTTGGGTTATTATCGCAGTATTTATCCCGATTTATGGATGAATATGGAACTCTCTTGACTGCCTCTTTTCTTAATGATGACAAGTTTGTAAAAGTGTTTTTTGCCTCTTACATCTACGCTTTGTTTCGATTGGGCGAAAGTGAATATGAAGATGCAGATGACCCATTCCCGAAAGGAAGGATACCCTTCTTAACTATACACCAATCTAAGGGATTGGAGTTTCCTGTTGTGGTATTAGGGGGAGTCTTTAAAAGAGAACAAGGAGCCGACCAAAAGGAAATAATAATCAGAGAAATTCTAAAAAAGGAAGGAGAACCACTCAACAAAATATCTCATTTTGACAATATGAGAATGTTTTATGTTGCCCTTTCAAGAGCACAAAATCTGCTTGTCCTACCCCGTTACACACATGCAATGGCAGCCACCGAAATATTTAAGAATATTTTTAATGACTATCCCCTACCTACGATAACCAATTTTGATATTAAAAAGCTACCTGTAGCAGAGAAGGTGAAAGAAGATTTAGGTAAGAGTTATAGCTATACCTCTGACTTTCTTTTGTATGGTAAATGTCCTAGGAATTATATGATTTTCAAGAAGTATGGTTTTGTTCCTTCTCGTTCACAAACCATGTTTTTTGGTTCATTGGTACATCAAACAATTGAGGATTTGCATCACCTTTTGATTAGTGAAAGAAATAAAATGAGTACAAAATGACAGACGAAGAAATTGAAATAAGGATAAGGGAAACATTTGCCCAAAATTATGAGTTGCTTAAATTAGATGGTGGTCATGCACTAACTGAAGCCACACAACAGGATGCTTTGCAACAGGTGCTCTTTTATTTTCGTAAACTAAAGGAGATAGCTAAGAGGGTAACAGAAACTGAAGTAAAATTGACTTTGCCCGACCAAAAGACGCCTTATGGTAGAAGTTTTACCATTGAAGGAATTGTGGATATTGTAAGGGAAGAAAATGAAGTATGGATGTATGATTTAAAAACGCATGACCCATTTTTTATTAACGCAAATAAAGAACAGTACGAAAAGCAACTTAATGTGTATGCCTATATCTGGGAAAACTTAAGGGGTAACTCATTAGACCATACGGCTGTTATTAGTACTGTTTTACCGGATGCACTAAAAGAAGCCCACACATTTAATGATACCAAAAGGATGGCCACTGAATTGGAGAAATGGCAACCGATAATTGAGATTCCTTTTAATGAGGAAAACGTAAAAGACACGATTGATGATTTTGCTACAGTAGTGGATAAGATTGAGCAGCATTGTTTTACTCCACCTTCAGTGGAAGTATTGAATAATAAGATTGAAGGCACAAACAGTAAATTTGCAACAAGGGTATGTCGAAATTGTGATGCCCGATTCTCTTGTTCGTCCTTTAGGGAATATGCGGCCAAAATACAGAAGGGAACAACAATGAACTTTAAAAAATATTACGAAGATTTTGGTACAGATGCCGAACAGGAAGAATTTATCAATGCCTCGATTAATTTGGATAAGATAAATGGCGGTGCTGAAATTTTAATCAATTAAGAAATAATTTATTGATATGTCTATAAACAAGATAAGACCTAACTTTCACTTTGAAGCAGAGCGTATTGAACAATTAAAACAAATAGCACCCGAAGCCTTTGCTGATGGTAAGATAAACTGGGATACCCTTAAAGAAGCTTTGGGCGATTTTTTGGAGGATGAAAACGATTCTGCTGAACACTTTGGCTTGTTTTGGCCAGGTAAAAAAGAAGCCCGAAAAGTAGCGAGTATTCCAAGTCTTGGTACTTTAATTCCCTGCCCAGGAGAAGGTATTAATGAAGATAACACCAAAAATATTTTTATTGAAGGCGAAAATTTAGAAGTATTAAAACTGCTTCAAAAAAGCTACGCAAATCAAATTAAGTTGATTTATATCGACCCACCTTATAATACAGGTAACGATTTTGTTTATGATGATAATTTTACCGAAAGTATTGATGAATATTTAAGAAGAACAGGCCAGTTAGATGAAGAAGCTAAACCCATTTCAGCAAACACAAAAGCCGATGGTCGCTTTCATAGCAAATGGCTATCAATGATGTACCCACGTCTGAGATTGGCAAGAAATATTTTAGAAAACGAAGGTTTTATATTTGTAAGCATTGATGAAAATGAAATTAGCAATCTTAGATTACTTATGAATGAAGTATTCGGTGAAGAAAATTTCATTTCTTGTATTGCGAATATTAATAACCCTAAAGGTCGTTCGGACGATAAATATGTAGCAACAGCTCACGAATATTTACTTATTTACAAAAAAGACAATGGCCTATTATTTGGGTTTGAGCCAGAAGATAAAGTTACAAGAAGGTATAATAAAGAGGAAAATAATTCATCTTATAGAGAAATTGATTTAAGAAAGACAGGTGATAAAGATAGACGAGAAGACAGACCTAAAATGTTTTACTTTTTTTATTTCAATCAAGAAACAAACCATTTTTTTGTTTCACAGAACGATGAAAAATTAGAAGGCAATATCCAAATATTTCCTAGTAGAGCCGATGGTAGCGATGGTAGATGGCGATGGGGGTTCGATACCGCACTTGCAAACATTAATAGTTTATTGCCCAATTATATGTCTGTTAGGAAAAAATGGACAGTTATAGAGAAAGATTTTCTTACTGAAGATAAGTCTGTAAAACCTACTTCTGCTTGGACATTTAAGGATGTTAATTCTGAAAGAGGTAGTGAACAATTTGTTGAATTAGGATTTGATAAGGAAATATTTAACAACCCAAAACCACTTGGTCTTTTAAAAAGAATCCTCAAAATATGTATAAATAATTATGAAGATAATATTGTTTTAGACTTTTTTGCAGGTTCAGGGAGTTTTGCTAATGCTGTTATGGAATACAACAAAGAAAATAATTGTGACATAAATCATATTTCAATTCAGTTACCCCATTTGATTCAAGATAGCGAATATGCTTATAAAAAGGGATATAGGATTATTTCAGAAATCACAAAGGAAAGGTTGATTAAGGCTTCTCAAAAAAACAATGTAAATAATACTGGGTTTAAAGTTTATAAATTATACCATTCAAACTTCAAACCTTGGAAAAACTATACAGGTGTTGATATTAAAGAATTAGAAACCTTATTTGAAAATAGCAACACACCATTGGTAGATAATTGGCAACCACAAAACCTTTTGAATGAAATAATATTGATTGAAGGCTTTCCTTTAGATAGCAAAATAACCGTCATTGAAACCTATACAACAAACACTGTAAGAGAAGTTGTATCGGATTTTTGTGAACATAAACTTTTGGTTTGTTTGGATGCAAAGGTTAATGATGACACTATCAAATCGTTATCTCTTAGTGAGGAAGATATTTTTATTTGTTTAGATACTGCCATAACAGATAAGGATAAGGTAACGCTACAAGATAAGGGGTTAATTAAAACAATTTAATCAGGAGCAATGGCAAATAACATCAAATTAAAATTTGAAAGTAATCAGGAGCACCAAAACATTGCAGTTAAGAGTGTGGTAAACTTGTTTGAAGGATTTTCTCAAAACTTGGTTGTAAATGAGTTTTCTAGTGATATTGCTCCAAATCTTGAATCTTTCTACAACTTAGAAGAGAATTGGTTATTAGAAAACCTACAGACCATTCAGGAAAATAATAATTTGCGTCAAAATATTGGTTTGGATATTGACGACGGTACCATGTTGGAAATTGATGGGTATAATACACATCGGTTTCCCTGCTTTACTGTTGAAATGGAAACAGGAACGGGTAAGACCTATGCCTATCTAAAAACTATTTTTGAATTGAATAATAAATATGGTTTTAGGAAGTTTATCATTGTTGTACCAAGTATTGCCATTTACGAGGGCGTTTATAAGACAATAGAAATTACAAAAGAGCATTTTAAAACCTTGTATGGTAATGCAACAGTAAATACCATTAAATATGATGGTCAACAGATTGGGAAGGTAAAAGACTTTGCTGTAAACCCCTACATCAATATCATGATAATGACAATTGATGCGTTTAATGGTAAAACAAACAATATATATAAGGCAACAGAGAAATTACCTGGAGAAAAAAAGCCTTATCAATACATACAAGAAACAAAACCTATTTTCATTTTAGATGAGAGTCAAAACTATTTATCTGCAAAAAGTAGGGAGGCATTGAGAACCTTGAATCCACTTTTTGCAATCAATTATTCTGCTACACCTGGCAATAGAGAAGGTGATAAACCGAATCTTATTTATCGCCTTAGCCCTGTAGATGCATTCAAGCTAAACTTGGTGAAGAAGATACAGGTAGAAGGAATAACAGAACAGCACAATTTGAATGATACTGATTTAAGCATCATTATTGAGGAGGTAACAAGGAATAATACCGTAATTCAAGCAACAGTAAGAGCTCACTGCATGATTAATGGAGTGAAGCAGTTAAAGGGTTTGACCCTAAAAAAAAATGATGACTTATTTGAGAAGACTAAGAATCCTGATTTTGATGGCTTTATAGTAGAAGATATTAATTTGATAAAACAAGAAGTTCAATTTAGTAATGGAAGCATTTTGAGTAATAACCAAACGCATGGTATTACCCTATCAAAATCTGAAATCTTCAGGGTTCAAATTGAACAGACAATCAGATACCACATCGAAAGACAACAAGCATTAAGAACAAGAGGAATAAAGGTTTTGAGCCTATTCTTTATTGATAGGGTTGATAATTATGTGCAAGAAGATGGACTAATTAAGAGAATATTTGATAATGCATTTAATAAATTAAAGCACTTAGACAAAGAATTTGAAAAACTAAATCCTACAGAAGTAAGGGAGGGTTATTTTGCCAAGAAGAAAGTAAACAAATCAGAAGCTTTCACTGATACCGCAATAGACGAAAGTGCGAAGACAAAAGAGGATAAGGAGGCAGAAAAACAAGCGTATGCCTTGATAATGAAGAATAAGGAACAGTTGCTCAACTTCTCGGAAAAGGTATCATTTATATTTGCACACTCCGCATTGAGAGAAGGATGGGATAATCCAAATGTTTTTCAGATTTGTACACTTAATACTTCTGTTTCAGAAAATAGGAAAAGACAAGAAATAGGAAGGGGACTGCGTTTGTGTGTAAATCAAAGTGGAGAAAGGGTACAAGAAGAGGGGGTGAATATTTTGACAGTAGTTGCAAATGAACATTATGAACAATATGTTGATTCATTACAAAGAGAATATAGGGATAGTGGTGATGTTCCTCCAAATAAGCCAAGTAATACACGCAAAAGCCATGCAGTTAGAAATGACCATGTTTATAATGCAGCAGTGTTTAAGGAATTCTGGAATCAATTAGCGAGAAAAACAGATTATGAGATTAATTTAGATACCCCTAAATTAATAAGGGAAAGTATTACTGTGTTGAATAGCTCTAAAACTATTTTTCCTGAATCGAGAATTATCATTACAAGAGGAAAATTTGTGATAACCACGTTCACCTTTAAATTATTGAAAGTATCTGTTGGAATGGCACAGATTGATATAAAAATAACTGATACCAATAATTCAGAAACTTCAAATAAAGGTCAATGGTACAAAGCAGGATTTGATTTTGGAAGAAAGGTAAGTAAGCGGCTTTCAGGATTCAAGATAGTAGAAATTAAAGAGTTTAAATCCGAAGGCATTGTTTATTTTGGAAATGGAGAATCCTTGACTTTTGATAATGATATCATACATACCGATAATAAAGGTTTTCAAAACGAAGATATTACACGTCAAGAAGCACAATCGAACTATCCTGTTTTCAATTTGATAGATAGAACTTGTAAAGAAACAGGGATTACCCGACCAACGATTTTACAAATTTTTAAAGGCATTAGTGATGATACCAAGAAAATTATTTTTAAGAATCCAGAAGGTTTTGCAAATAAATTTATTGAGGTAATTAAGGAAGTGTTGGCAGATAATATAGCAGATGGAATTGAGTATAAGCTAACCGAAGAATTTGAGAGTTATAATTATGAAGAATTGTTTCCTCCAAAGAAACAATTTCCCCAAAAAGAACTTATAAAAGGTTCCACTAATTCATTATACGATTATGTTCAGATTGATAGTAACGTTGAAGAAAGATTTGTAAATAATGTTTTAATACAAGATGATGAGGCAGGAAACATTATTGCATTCTTTAAGTTTCCTCCTACATTTAAGGTGAAGATACCAAAGATTATCAAAAATTATAATCCAGATTGGGGTGTCATCCGTAAGAGTAAAGATGGTAGGACGAGTATTAATTTGGTAAGAGAAACAAAAGGGTCTCTGATTCCAGAACAATTGCAATGGCCAAGTGAAAAGAGAAAGATAAAATGTGCAATCAAGCATTTTGATAAATTAGGAATTAACTATCGACAAGTAACTGGTGAAAGTTTAAGATATTGGGAAACAATGCATCCTACAATGAATAGCAGTTTTGATTTGGAATTAGAAAATCCAAATATCATGTATGATGAAGCAGTGGAATTTGAAAAAACGGCGAAAGAATAACATAGGAATGCAAATGAGTAAATCATGGGATAATAAAATTGAAATACATCCTTATCACAGATTTCCATTGGAAGATGGAGGAAGTGAATATCTAATTTTAGGAAGTTTTCCGCCAAACAAATTCACTAACTATCGTGAAAGACAAACAGATGGGGATGTTGATTTTTTTTATGGAAGTAAAGACAACTCTTTTTGGGAGTTATTCATTAAGGCTAAAGAATTACTATTAAAATGGCCTAATGATGTTGAAATGTTAAAATCATATCTAAATGTAAATAAGTGGATGGTTTCTGATATTGTACAATCTACAATAAGGAAAAGCGATTCCGCACTTGATAGAGACTTGCAACCAACGAATTGGAACATAGAAACAATTGAAGGAATATTTCAGAATAATAGTATTCGACATCTTTTATTTACAAGCAATTGGGTTAAGAATAATTTCAATAAGAAGTTAAAAACTCATTTGAAATCTTCGATAGATACCATTAAAAATTATACATTGATTTCACCTTCAGCGGCTGGATTAATAAGTACTAATTGGGCAAGAGAAATATTGCCAAAAGAAGAAAGTGAATCATTAGAAACTTATAGGGAAAAATATTATAAATGGGTTTTCACACAAATAAAATAAAACGTTATGCCGTCCGAGCCGATTATCTTCGAGTCAAAGGAAGAAGCTATTAAACTATTGTCTAAATATTCGGCAAGGTTTGAGTTTCCTATTATAGAATATTCAGAAGATGAATTAATAAAATATTCCGTAGGTGGAAGTATCTTCAGGGCATTTTCCCTTTCAAACCAATCGGGTTCGATTGTTTATAAGAATTGGGCGAAACAAAACCTAAAGAAATTATTGGTTGATTTAAAGAAAGCAAAATCGCAAAAGAAGTTTGACGAATTAGTGCTGCAATATTCACATTCATTAATTGATTATTGGGCTAAAAGGGTGGAAAATAAATCAGAAAAGATAGGCTTTGGTCCAGCATCAAAAATTGTGAATCTATTTATTAAAGTAATCCAACTGTCCACCAATCACCGAATTAAAGGAATTGACCACTTACTAAATGTTCCCTTTGATTTATATACCATTAGACCCTTGAAAAACATCATTAATGATTTATCGGATGTTAACTATAATATCAAAATACCGTCAACAGCAACAATGGGGTATGT
This sequence comes from Chitinophagaceae bacterium, assembly GCA_947378615.1. GTDB lineage: Bacteria > Bacteroidota > Bacteroidia > Chitinophagales > Chitinophagaceae > Parasediminibacterium. The sequence continues at coordinate 8,551 of CANCKV010000065.1, forward strand.
GGTAAATGAAGAATTATATTGGGTATTAACAAAAGCAATCAGAAAGCTTTGTAAAGAAGCTGAAATAATGCCTATCGTATATGAATATTGGGGATGGGATAGGACACATTATTAGGAATTGGCTTTACTTTTCTAAATCCATTGATAAAAGTAAACCTGTACTTTGCATCCTTACACTATAGTATGAAAGGAAAATATGAAAGTTACTTTTCAATTGTATTAAGTGCATATTTTACAATTGTTGGCATTATTTATTTACTAAACCGATGAATTGTAAAGATGAACTATAAATTATAAAATGAGAATTGAGTACAATATTTATTGTGATGAGAGTTGCCATCTTTTGCATAATACAGGAAAGGCAATGGTATTAGGTGCAGTATGGTGTAATAAATCTAAAAGGCAGGAGGCTTTTAAGCGAATCAAGGAGATTAAAGAAAACTATGGTTTTAAACCAGACTTTGAAGTGAAATGGAATAAAGTATCACCTGCAAAAACAGACTTCTATCTTAATTTAATAGATTATTTTTTTGATGACGATGATTTACATTTCAGGGCTTTGGTTGTACCTGATAAGACAATTTTGAATCATGCCGCATTTAATCAAGACCACGATACATTTTATTACAAGATGTACTTTGATTTACTAAAAGTCATTTTTGTTCCAGATTGTACCTATAATATATATCTTGACATAAAAGATACCCGTAGTCAACATAAGGTTGATGAATTAAAAAGCGTATTAAGAAACAGTCAATATGATTATCATGACCAAATAATTAAAAATGTGCAACAGGTACATTCGCATGAAGTAGAACTTTTGCAAATAACTGATTTATTGATTGGGGCTATTGGTTATCTGCACCGTGGTTTACATGGAAGTCTTGCAAAATCCAAACTTATTAATAGAATTAAAGAACGGTCGGGGTATAGTTTGCAAAAATCCACTTTATATAAAGAGGATAAGATGAACCTATTTATTTGGAAACCAAGAAATATAGAAAATGGGAAATGAGTACATGCAATTACCTAAAATAATAACCTTAGAAGAATATGGTGGGAACATATCCAATTATTTAGAAGCAATTTATGCTGTTTTCAAAGCTGATTTTGTAGATAGTAGGCCCACTTTTCAAGGTATCAGACTAGGACTGAAAAAACACCCTATCATAGAAGGAAAGGAATATACCTTTTACCATTTTACTCATGATGGAGATGTGGAGACAGAGAGATTACCCAATTTGAGAAGATTAGAAAGAATTCCATACCCGAGACCAATGATTGATAATTCAAGACACCCATACTTAAAAGTCTGGCGTAACCAAAGAGGAAAGAATAACCGTATTTTAATATTTCATGAAGGGGAAGGGTATTTGGTTGTTTTGGACGATAGAGGAGATTACATTTTACCATGGACTGCCTACTTGATTGAATTTAAAAGTAGAAGGGATAAATTATTGGTAGAGTATGAGGCATGGCTTAAAATGCAGAAATCGCTAGGGAACACCTAACGACTTCGTTTCTCCTTTAACACATGGTCATTGAGATGGTGCAAATCTATCATTTAAAATGAAGGGAG
>CANCKV010000066.1 GCA_947378615.1 Chitinophagaceae bacterium
ATCATTATTACCTTTTACATCCAAATGCCAATCTTTAAACCTTTCTCCACGGTAATCAACTTCCTCCAATTTATGGCGTTGAATCATCGTTCCCATTGCCCCATCAATCACCAAAATCCGCTTCTTTAATTCCTCTTGAATACTGCTCATTACAATTCTTTATATTTTTAATTAGGGTTTATTTGCCATTAATGAATAACACCATCAGTTTTTTAATTCTAATCATCTAAATCATTCATCTAAACAAATCCGCCTGTTACGCAAATGTAACAGGCGGAACTATATTCTGAACAATGCTATGTAAAATTTTCACAATACATAATTGGTTACAGGTTACAAGTTGCAGGTTACAAGTTGCAAGTTTCTAGTAGTTGTTTCAAATTAATAGGTCCTAGTAACTTGAAACTTGAAACCTGAAACCTGAAACCTGTAACTCGCTACTAATCATATTTTGCAGAAACACTAATAGTTATGTTATTTGATATAACAGTACCAATGTCTTTGCCAACTATTCCAAAGTCTTTCAGCTTTATCTTAAAACTACTTTTTGTATTGACCTTACCTTTTTCAATGATAATCAAACCTGCAGCACTTTCTTTAACAGTAATTCCTTTAATTGTCAAATTTCCAGAAACCATAATAGGATAAGCACCATCTTTAGCAAAGTTTACCGAAGTAATATTCGCAATCGTTCCCTTGAATTCTGCCTTCGGAAACTTGTCACTTTCCATATATTCCTTACCATTAAAATGGTCTTGCATCATTTCATTATCAAAAACAAACCCCTTCATCAATAGCTTAAATTCAACTTGACCATTGTCAATCAATTTGCTTTCTACTTGATTGTTTGTAGCCTCAAGGTCTTCGGTACTAGTTGATGATTCAAACTTTATCTGTGCCGTTTTTGTAGCATAAATCTTTTGAGCCATTAAAGAACCAAGATTCAAGATACCGAGAAAGAAAAGTACAACAGTTGTTTTATTCATTCTTTATTTATTGCTTTGTAACTACGGCTTCAATGATAATTACATCACTTAAATTACCGTTTACAATTCCCTTGATAGTAATAGTAGAACCTCCCTTTGCCTCTAATTGTTTATCACCTTTTAGCGTTACTTGAACATTTGAAAATGCATCATCACTTTTCAAAGTAACTGTTGGATGTCCTTCTTGATCTTTTTTGCACTCAACTACTTCTCCTGTAATTTCAACAGCTTTATTTAAATACTTTTTATTCGCTTCGGCTTCATTTGACTGAAATTCTTTAACAATGTCCTTTGCAGTGACAACAATTGCTTTTTCATCTGTTACATCACGCTTGAAATGTGTAGGGCGATAAAAAATAAAGTACCATACACCAATTACTGCAACTACTCCAACTAAGAGTACACCAAGAATTACATTTTTTTTGTTCATTTGTTTTTTAAATTTAGGGTTCAAAAATAACTACTTGTTACATATCAAGTATATAAATTTTCATAAACTGTTTTTTGATGAGTCTAACTTACATATTGCTGAACAGGTAAACGGTTTGCAATACTTCTAGCGAGTGTCATTTCATCTGCAAATTCTAGTTCCCCACCAAAAGAAATACCTCTTGCAATTGTAGTAACCTTACAGTTTGTTTGTCCCAATTTACGTTGAATATAATAGATAGTCGTATCACCTTGAATGTTGGGATTGAGCGCAAACAATACCTCTGTAGTTTCTTCTTTAGCAATTCTTTCGAGTAAAGTTTCAATATTCAATTGATCGGGACCAATCCCATCTAAAGGAGAAATGATGCCACCCAATACATGATAAGTGCCATTAAATTGTTGTGTACTCTCTATAGCAATCACATCCCTGATATTTTCTACAACACAAATTAGTAGTTGATTCCTACCGGTTGTATTCTTACAGATTATACATAAATTATCATCACTTATATTATTACATCGTTGACAGAATTTGATTTCTTTGCGCATTTTTGCGATAGTTTCTCCAAAGTTTTGCACAACATCTACCTCTTGTTTCAATAAATGTAATACTAATCGTAAAGCTGTTTTTTTGCCTATTCCTGGAAGTTTTGCAAACTCCGAAACTGCATTTTCTAATAATTGAGAAGGTAACTGCATCTTTTTTCTGAATGCTGCAAATGTGAGGGATAATTGAATATTAAAAATTCTTTTAGGTACAATTGTTTCCAATAATGTGTGAATTTCAAAAAGTAATGGAAAAAAATATAAAAACTTAGTTTAATCCTAGTTAAGAAAATCAAATTATTAAAGCCTTTTGAAGGATACTTTTTAAAAATTCTAGGAATTATGTAACTTTTTTAATTTAAAAAACTAAAATTAACCTTTTATCGTGCCTATATTTGTTGTGTTGAAAAAAATATTTAATTCATTGTTTCATAAATAACACCCATTATATTTCTCTTTGATTATCTAACGCTAATTCTCAACTAAATGGAATCTCTAGCGGCCGTACCTGATAATAATTAAGTTCTTTGTATTTGAAATATGCTTTTGAGTTGGTCAACAAAACTTTTGATTTGGTTAATGAATCAATTGGTTTGGTCAATAAATTATTTATTTTATTGAGCAAATCAAATAATTTGGTCAATAAATCATTTAATTCGGCTAGCAAATTACTTGGTTTGGTTAATAAATTATTTGATTTAGTCAACAAATTAGTTAGTTTATTAAGCAAATTATTTGATTTGGTAACTAAACGATAGCAAATTTTCATTTTCAAGATAAATAGGTTTAATGGGGCTTTAATAAACGAAAAAGCGTTAGGTTTTTGATTATTCAGATACAAAAAAATTGAAACTACCCCTACACATCCTGCGAGGTAAGATTATACGATGCTAATAGTCGATGCAATTACCTTTAAACAGTGGGAGTCATCAGTACAAGACAGGCATTTATTTTTTCACGGTTTTATAGGAAAATTATATGAAAAAGAGATATTATTTGCCTGATGGAGACTATGAAAGGGAGCTTTGGTTGAATACATTTTATACAGGTGTTGCGGGGTTGCCCGAAGCTTGGAATATTAGTGATGACCAACTTACTTCTGTATTAAATGACAGAGATGCTTACAGGTATAGCTTGATTTATCAGGAAGCTGCTATTGCTTTCAGCGAAACTTGCACGTCCTGTAAGGATTTACTGAAACGAGGTCTTTTATCGAACTATCCACAGGAATACCCTCTTTTTGAGCCTCCTGATGGAATGCCTTCTGTTGCTGTTCATCCAGGCATTTTTACTAGAATTGCACTTTTTGTAGCACAATTAAAGAAAAATGACTTATACAACGATGCGATAGGAAGAATTCTAGGTGTAATAGGTGCAGAGATTGTAATCGATTTTACAATCTTAACTCCAACATTGACGATTAAAAATATAGGTGGTTACGTTCATATCAGATATATACGTGGCGCAACTGAAGGTATCCTGCTGTATTGTATGAGAGGGTCAGAAACTTCATTTTCACTATTAGCTACTATTTCAAAAATCACTTATAATGATACCCGTCCCAACTTAATTGATGGGCAAGCCGAAAAGAGGCAATATAAGGCATTCTTTATGGTAGGTGATGTGGCTATAGGCATTGAAAGTCCAATTTATAGCATTAATTGTTAGTAGGCTGATGATGAAATGATTTTGAAGGCGGGTGTTCCGAAAAGGATACCCGCTTTTTAATATCATTTATTAAGGAGTTAGTAGTTATTAATGGTTAGTTTGGCACTATAGATAAACATTAATTCAAGCAAGTTGTTACGTTTTTTTGTATGTTATCCTTCCATCTTTGTCTCTTCTAATATCTTCTTGTACATTCTAATGTCCCATTTGTCAAGCAAGAGATAAATGGGAATGAAATTATTAAAGACTTGAAAGAATTTTTACATCAAAATGAAAGATTCAGTAGAGATAAGGCATGCCTTGTCTCTACACAATCGCCTAATTGCTGAAAAATCGATTCCATATCACGACAGCTCCACCTTATCAATAGTTCACAATTGGAATAAATAGTCACCTTTTATGTAATTCAGGCAATTTAAATGAATGAATAAATACTACAATATGATATTATTATCAATAGTTTGATTATTGAAATATCCTAATCACTGTTTTACAATATAATCAATTACTTAGAAAATTTATTCATTTCAATGCGCTTTCAATTTGATTGTGTTTTTTTGATAATGAAAAGGAATATTTAGTCAATAATTCGATTATTAAACTCAATTTTTCATCAACTCTCATTGATTAATTTTCAATGAACAAACCCTTAATAATAATATTTTAAATATGCATTTATGAATCAAACGGTCTCATGGGAATGGGAATTAACACCACAAAAGAAGTGGTTTCAATTAGAACTAAATGATGTTTATAATTATTTAGGTCTCCTCAAATCTTTTGTGAAACGCGAATTGATTGCAGGCTATCAACAAACAATCATGGGCGTTTTTTGGCTAGTGCTCCAACCTCTTTTTACAACACTTTTTTATTTTCTAATATTCAGCCGAATTGTAAAAGTTTCAACGGATGGCATACCACCATTGTTATTTTATATGTCCGGAAGTATTCTGTGGAGTTTCTTTTCCGACTGTTTGAGTAGTAGCATGTATTCATTTATTCATAATGCACACATCTTTAATAAAGTTTATTTTCCTCGAATCATAACGCCGTTAAGTATGGTCTTAACTCATTCAATTAGGTTTATCATTCAGTTCGCTTTTTTCCTAATCATCTATCTGTTTTTTGTTGGATTTGGTTATGTTCATCCTTCCAAATATCTACTTTTTCTTCCAATTGTATTCGTTTTAATAGCTTCCCTTGCCTTAGGCATTGGAATGATAGTAAGTATATTTATGGCTAAATATAGAGACCTTGAGCAGGTTATGAATTTTATCCTTCGCTTTGTAATGTTTGTTACACCTGTAGTTTATCCTGCTTCAATTATTCCTAAAGCTTATCAACTTTGGTTTTGGTTGAATCCTATAACTCCATTGATTGAATCTTTTAGGGCTGCTTTTTTTAGTACTACAATTCCTCATCACGAATTTATTTGGCTAAGTATTGTTACGGTAATTCTTCTATTTTTTATAGCTCTAGTTATTTTTAAACGGAATGAAATTAAAGTAATGGACACTATTTAAACTTACATTATGTCAGATTTAGTTCTTCAAGCTGAAAACATATCAAAGTATTATCAATTAGGAGTTCTCGGTTCGGGGACTCTTAAAAAGGATATGCAAAATTGGTGGAAAGAGAGTGTATTGAGAAAGCAAGCGGAACAAACAGAGTATGGGGCATCAAATAAAGAACATATTTGGGCATTAAAAGATATAAATTTCGAAGTAAAAAAAGGAGATACTGTTGGTTTAGTCGGTAAGAACGGATCTGGAAAATCAACTTTACTGAAGATAATTTCGCGAATTATAACACCTACTTCCGGAGCAATACGAGGAAATGGACGTGTAGCAAGTTTGTTGGAAGTAGGAACTGGATTCCATCCTGAATTGACTGGTAGGGAAAATATACTTCTCAATGGTCAGATTCTAGGTATGAAGAAAAGTGAAGTCGTCAGCAAGTTTGAAGAGATAGTAGATTTTTCTGGGATTGAACGTTTCATTGATACACCTGTAAAACGATACTCTAGTGGCATGTATGTTCGGTTGGCCTTTGCAGTTGCCGCACACTTAAATACTGACATTCTTATTGTTGACGAAGTGCTTGCCGTTGGAGATGCAGAGTTTCAAAAGAAGTGTCTGGGAAAAATGAAAGAAGTCTCGAAAGAGAAAGGTAAAACGATACTGTTTGTTAGTCACAATTTACAGGCTATCCGAAATCTTTGTAATCGGGCAATTTATTTGGAAAATGGAAATATAGTAGATAATGGTAAACCCGATGCGATCATTACCAATTATTTGACCAAAGAAAAAGTTGAAACCCTAGATCAGGATTATGAAAGTTGGGAACAGGCACCTGGAAATAATTTAATCCGAATCAAATCAGTAAGACTAACGCCCCAATTTTTGAATGATAGGAGAGTAGTAGATATTAGGACGCCACTTTTATTCCAATTCCAATGTTGGTTATTTGGAAACTATCTAAAAAAAGACAAGTTATCTGTTAGTATTGAGTTGTACGGCTTGACCGGTGAATGTATTTTCAGAATATTATCGGCTGCCACCGATGTTGAACAAGGGATATTAAATGGCTCAGTTCAAATCCCAGGAAATTTTCTAAATAATGGGTATTATTATCTATCGCTGTCATTCATTGATGACAGAGGCGAAATGATATTTGAATTTCCTGCTAGTGTGGCGGTAGATATTGCTGATCATCGTGAAAATACGTCTGTTTTTGATAAATGGATTGGGGCTGTTAGACCTCAGTTTCAAATAAATCTTGATTTTTTAAAAAATAATTTAAACTAATAAAAAGTAATTATGAAAAATTTTCAACCATATCAAATCATACATGTAGCACTTGAAAAGTGTGACAAATGGGAATTACCAACGAGTAATTCGTTAATATATTTTTGGTGGCATGAAAAGGCCCTAGCGCATTTTTGGTTCGAACCTGAAGAAGAGAATTTTGATATTACCACTTATAAGATTAGATTAGTAAAGTCTATACGACCTGTACTTGTTCAAGAAATAGCTAAACAAGATAGTGAATTAGCCCCATCCTTTCTTTGGCATGGATTAATATTGAACGAAGATTTCAATGGACTAAAAAAAGTACTCAGTAAACTTTTTGGAAAAAATCAAATTGCTTCAAAAGAAAAAATTTCAGTCGTTGTATGTACTAGAAATAGAACGGCATTTTTAAGGAATTGTATAGCTTCAATTATCACCTCTATTTCTGAAGGGGATGAAATAATTGTGGTTGACAATGCTCCTTCAGACGATTATACGGAGAGGTTAATTGCCAATTTGCCTTCAGTGCGCTATGTAAAAGAACCTAGGAAAGGACTAGATATTGCGAGGAACACGGGTGCAATGGCTGCGAAAAATTCAATTGTTGCTTTTACTGATGACGATGTTCTAGTGTCAAATACTTGGGCTGATGAGCTGAGAAATAGTTTTGAAGATAAGATGACATTAGCAGTAACAGGATTGGTCATTCCAGATTCTTTGAAGACAAAAACTCAATACATTTTTGAGCGTTATTGGGGGTTTAATCGAGGATATTGTGAAAAAACATTTGACCATCAATATTTTCAGCAGCATATTCAGGATGGAGTTCCTGTTTGGGAAATTGGTGCAGGGGCAAACATGGCTTTCAGGAAATCTGTATTTAATTTAGTCGGTTATTTTGACGAAAGACTTGATGCGGGAGCATCAGGGTGTAGTGGTGATTCCGAATTTTGGTATCGTATATTGGCGGAAGGTTGGAATGTATTTTATCAGCCAAAGGCTTATGTTTTTCATCAACATAGAGAAGAAAAAAAAGATTTACGAAATCAACTATACAGTTACATGCGTGGGCAAGTAAGTTCATTAATGGTTCAATATGAAACGTATGGTCATGAAGGAAATATTAAAAGGGCTCTCAAAGGATTGCCCAATTATTATTATTACCGATTTAAGAATAGATTACTTCAAGGAAAAACAGAAGAGTTTTCAACCATATTTACTGAAATAATGGGGTGTATTTCAGGTTTTAGGTACTATAGAAAGCATAAAGGAAAGCGAAATATTCCTGTTTTAAATATTGAAAAATCTTTGTTTGAACCAGTTATTATTGAAGAAAATACGCTTGTTTCGGTCATCATCACAGCGTATAACTATGGTAGGTTTCTTGAACAGTCAATTAAGAGTGTCTTGAGTCAATCCTATAAAAATATTGAACTGATTGTAGTTAATGATGGGTCGGAAGACAATACAGAAGAAATCATTGAGCGTTTCCCTCAAATAAAAAAAGTAAATACAAAGCGAATTGGACTAGCAGCAGCAAGAAATATAGGTGCTCAATATTCGGATGGAGATTTTCTTTTGTTTCTTGATGCGGATGATTATTTATTATTTGATGGGATTGAACAAAATTTGAATCATTTCAAAAAATTTCCAATGGCAGCTTATGTTTCAGGTGCTCACTTAAAACATGATTCGGAAGGAAATTATTTACCCGTAAACCCTGCCCTTTACAAAGATGGAGATGTATATACTTCTCTTCTTCAAGGTAATTATATAGGTATGGAAGCGACAGTTTTGTATAGAAAAGAGTTATTCTTTTCCTTTCATTTCGAACCGAAGTTGAAAGGTTGTGAAGATTATGATATCAACCTAAGAATAGCTAGGTATCTACCTGTTTACTCTCATCGTGAATTTGTGGCAGTCTATAGGATTCATAAAGAAAATATGTCAGCGGATAATAACAAAATGTTTAAGGCAGCTACTACTGTTTTAAAACATCAAATTCCTTTTCTGAAATCACAATATGAAAATGATGCATTAAAAGAAGGTTTTGTTAATTGGCAAAATCACTATGGTCAATCTCATAACCTACAACTTTCATAATGATTAATTCAAATAGAACACCACAGTCGCCTCCTGTTATTGAAACGTTGTCAATTGAAATAGAACGACCATTATTTTCAGTGATGATTCCTGTATATAATTGTTTGCATTTTTTGGAAGCAAATTTATTGTCAGTTTTACAACAAGATAGTGGAGAAAAAGATATGCAAATAGAAGTGGTTGATGATTGTAGTACAGATGGCGATGTGGAAGCATTAGTCTTGAAAATTGGCAAAGGAAGAATTAGTTATTTTAGACAATTAGAAAATGTAGGTAGTTTACGAAATTTCGAAACTTGTATTAAACGTGCAAAAGGATATTATGTACATCTTTTTCATGGTGACGATATGGTAATACAAGGTTTTTATGATGAAATTAAAACCTTGTTTTCAGAATATCCTGAGGCAGGAGCAGCATTTACGGATTATCAATATATGAATGATAATGGAGAAAAGATTTGGGATAATGACAAACTTTTTGAACCACGAGGTGTTATAAATGACTTTCTAAAAAAAATTGGCTCCAATCAATTATTGCAAACATGTGCAATCGTAGTGAAGCGGAGTACCTATGAGAAATTAGGTGGATTTTATGGTGTTCATTATGGTGAAGATTGGGAGATGTGGGCTAGAATTGCTGCTAATTTTTCAGTAGCATATTCGCCAAGCATATTAGCTAAATATAGAGTTCATCAGAAAAATATATCATTCAATTCATTTAATAGTGGGCAGAATATTCACGATATAACAAAGGTCATTAATACTATTGAACAATATTTACCTAAGAAGGAAGCAAAAAAGATTACGAAAACTGCACGAAAAAACTTTTCTCAACATTATGCTAGGATAGCGCATGAGGTATATCATCATTCTTACAATATTTCGAGTGCTTTAGCGCAAACTCATGGAGCTTTGAAATTGAACATCAATTCAGTTTCTATTGCTCAGGCACTAAAGATGTACACTAAACTATTGATAAATTATAAAAACTAACAATACATCCCCCCCCCATTTTTTTTCACCCTCTTTTCTTTTAACGTTACTACATTCCTTAAAAATGTTGCAATTATTAAGGAATATTTATTTATTGTATAACGATTTTAACGTTGACTTTTTTAATTAGCACTCATCTTCTAAGTTTTTTTTGAAAAAATAATTTGTTGTTTAAATCTCAGTTCCAATCTGTAAAACATTTAATGACTAAACATCGTATCAAAGCAAAAGCTTAAAACAATCACATTAATCGTTTTAAAGATGTTATTCATGGAATAATCGGTTCTCTTGTATCGTACAATTGTTATCAGTAAGCTTGATAATAATCATATCAAATTTTGACAACAATCACTTTCCGAAATCGTTATCTTTTATATGTTTGCAATCGATTTAGGGAAGATTCTAAACAAAGACTAAGTTTTTTAGAAGAATTACATTTTCGAAATCAACTCTATTTAAAACTTTAAAAGTTTTTTTATGATTGCAGAAACAGTAAGGAAAGATTCCGAGATACAAAACACCGACCCAAGAATAAAATTGATTGCTGCTAAAATGAAAAAAGAAAATTATAAAGCAGATGCATTAATTGAGATTCTTCAT
>CANCKV010000067.1 GCA_947378615.1 Chitinophagaceae bacterium
ATTGCAATATTTTTGCCATAAATAATTGTTATGAAAAAGATTTCATCAGTCATTTTACTGTCTCTATTATTTATTGGAGTAATTCCCTTTTTATATTCGTTTACTTCCTTTAATAATTACTCAAATAATCCCATAATTAAATTTCCCTACAAAAAAGCGGGACTTACCGAACGTCAGGCTGCTGCGCATCTGTTGAGTCGCTTTACTTTTGGTGCTACTCCTAATCAAATAGATGAAGTGGTGAAGATGGGTTTGGAGAATTGGTTTCAACAACAATTACTTGCCAATCAATCCGATGATTCACTCAAGACAATGTTGAGTGGATATGAAACGCTGTCAATGACAAATGAGGAAATAGTAAAGATATTCCCCCGGAATAACGGACAGGTTATTAAGAGGGCAATTAAGGAAGGTAAACTTGAAAAGGATTCAGGACAATTTGACAAGAAAGAAAATCGGATAAAAATAGATGCCTATATGAAGGCTAACGGATTGAAACCTGAAAGAGAATTAATCAGACAATTAATTAATCAAAAAATATTGCGAGCAGCCTATTCAAATAATCAATTGCAGGAGGTGATGACGAGTTTTTGGTTCAATCATTTCAATGTTTCCTTAACCAAAAAAGATTGTATTCATTTTGTTACCTGTTATGAAAAAAATGAAATTCGTCCTAATGCCTTAGGCAAATTTGGTTCATTATTGTTGGCTACAGCTAAGTCGCCGGCTATGCTTACTTATTTGGACAACTTTAGGAGTGTAGCAAACGAATCGGGTTCTGTTGCAAATGAGGCAGGGGCGAGAAGATTGAGGGAACTGTATGCGAAGCAACTTGAATTGAGAAATAGCGGCGACACGAGTAAGCAATTTAAAGACGTTATTGAAAAAATAAAGAAGTCCCAAAAGGCACAAGGTCTCAATGAAAACTATGCTAGAGAAGTGATGGAGTTGCACACATTGGGCGTAGATGGAGGCTATACACAAAGCGACGTAACAAATGCTGCGAAAGTTTTAACAGGGTGGACGATTTTTCCGATGTCGAATGCTTATGGTGGCAAGGATGCAATGACAAAACTAATTGAAAGGGTTGGTGAAGACAGGCTAAAGCAACAGGGATTTGTGCATGAAGGAGATTTTATGTTTACCCCGAATAAGCATGACAAAACAGAAAAGGTGATTCTAGGCAAGATATTTCCTGCAAACGGAGGATACGACGAGGGAGTTAGGTTACTGAATATGTTGGCGAATCATACTTCTACTGCTCATTTCATTTCCAAGAAATTGGCCGTACACTTTGTTTGTGACAATCCTCCTACAACATTGATTGAAAAGATGGCGAATACCTTTTTAAGTAGTGGTGGCGACATTCAGCAGGTATTGTTGACGATGGTGAATGCTCCTGAATTTTGGAGTAAAGAGTCTGTGAGGGAAAAGATAAAGTCTCCTTTCGAATTAGCTGTCAGTACTTCAAGGGCATTGAATGCGGGAATTGCACAGCCCTATCAGTTGGCAAATTGGATTAATAAGATGGGAGAAAGGATGTATTTCTATCAGGCTCCTACCGGTTTCCCAGATAAGGCTAAATATTGGATTAATACAGGTTCTTTATTGAATAGGATGAACTTTGGTTTAGCATTAGCATCACAAAGGGTTCCCGGTGTAACTTTTAATTTGTCAGCACTCAATAATTATCATGAACCCGAAAGTACAGAGGCTGCGCTTTCAACTTATTGTAAATTATTGATGCCTGAAAGAAATGTGAATGAAACTGTGAAACGTTTGACACCACTCATCAATGACCCTACGATTCATGATAAGGTGGATGCTGCGGCAGGCAAGACTGTCTCGCCTCAAACGGAAACATCAATGAGTGGAGACGAGATGATGAATGAAAAAGGAAGTCAAAAGGGAAAGAAAGGGAAAACTAAAAATGAGGATTTGACGATTAATCAAATGCAGTCGATGAAAGGTAATAATTCGATGATTAATCAGGTGACAGGTATCATCATTGGTTCGCCTGAATTTCAAAGGAGATAAAAATAATCGGTGAAGTTGGCAGACTCCAATTAATTGGGTTAAACCTTGTTAGTTTGAGTTAGTCAACTGCAACATAAAACAACAGACGTTACTACATAAATTTGTTTGGCATGAAAAAATATTCTTCGGTAGTATTCATATTATTTTTCCTCATCGGGATAGTTCCCATTTTATCGTCATTCACTAATACCGACAGCCTCGAACAATTTACTTCCATAAAATTTCCTTATAAAAAAGCTGGACTCACAGAACGACAAGCTGCTGCACACTTATTGAGTCGATTTACTTTTGGGGCAACACCCAATCAAATAGACGAAGTAGTTAAATTAGGTTTGGAGAAATGGTTTGAGCAACAAATTGATGCAAAACTACCTGATGATTCTCTGAATGTGGCACTTGCCCCTTATGAAACGCTCAACCTAAATAACAAACAATTAATCAATACTTACCTGAATAGTGGTCAACTTATAAATTTGGCTATTAAAGAAGGTGTTGTACCAAAGGATTCTGCGCTTCATTTTGAATATAAAAATCATAAAACTCAAATAGATTCCTTCATGAACGAAAGAGGGTTGAAACAACAGCAAGAATTAGTGAGGCAATTGATTGGTCAGAAGATAATTCGTGCGGCATCTACTAATAATCAATTACAAGAGGTCTTGACTAGCTTTTGGTACAATCATTTTAATGTAGATGTCACAAAAGATAATGCAACAAACTATGTTATTTGCTACGAAAAGGACGTTATCAGACCAAATGCATTAGGGAAGTTCGAGGATTTATTGATAGCAACGGCAAAGTCTCCCGCAATGCTAACTTATCTCGACAACTTTAGGAGTGTGGCAAGTATGAATAATCAAGGACCCGAAGCAGCTGCAAAAATATTGAAGGATTTATATGAACAGCAACAACAAATGCGGGCAAAAGGAGATACTGGAGTCAAATACAAGGAGTTAGGCAATAGAATTAACTATTTGAAGAATCAGCAGGGATTGAATGAGAATTATGCACGCGAAATAATGGAATTGCATACACTCGGTGTGGACGGCGGCTATACGCAGACCGACGTAACGAATGCGGCAAAGGTTTTGACAGGTTGGACTATCTTTCCAATGAATGATAATCAAGGATTGCAGGGCATACAAAAGATGATTGACAAGGTGGGTATTGAGAAATTGACACAACAAGGGTATGTTCATGACGGAGACTTCATGTTTGCGATTAACAAACACGACCAAACTGAAAAGGTCGTACTTGGTAATACGTTTCCTGTAAAGGGCGGAGTTGATGAAGGCAAAAAATTGATAAATATGCTTGCTCACCACAATTCGACGGCACATTTTATTTGTAAAAAATTGGCCGTTAGGTTTGTTAGCGATAATCCTTCGAAGGAATTAATAGAGAAGATGGCAACCACCTTTTTGAAACAAGACGGCGATATCAAACAAGTACTAACTACAATGGTCACTTCTCCTGAATTTTGGTGTAAGAATTCATTGAGGGAAAAGATTAAATCTCCCTTTGAATTGACTATTAGTACGGTAAGGGCATTAAATGCTACGATTAATCAACCCTATCAGTTGTTTAATTGGGTAAATCGAATGGGAGAAAAGATGTATCATTATCAGGCACCTACAGGCTTTCCCGATAAGGCACAATATTGGATAAACACAGGTTCCTTATTAAATAGAATGAACTTTGGGTTAGCATTAGCAAGTCAAAAAATTCCGGGTATTACTTTCAATTTAGCCGCTTTAAATAATCATCATGAGCCCGAAAGCATGGAGGCTGCATTGACTACCTATTGTAAACTATTATTACCCGAACGGGATGTAAAAGAAACCGTAAAGAGATTGTTGCCACTAATCAACGACCCACAATTAGACAGTAAGATTGCTGCTGCAGGAAAGTCAGTTAAAAATGAACCTGAACATCCCGCTATGAGCAATGATATGATGATGACAATGATGGATTCGGGGGTAAAGAATGATATGAAAGGCAAAGAAGCAACTAAAAGAAATGATACAAATAATAATAAACAAGCATCTTTGAATGGAACGGTCGCTATTAATAACAACATGCTATCGCAGGTAGCGGGAATAATCATTGGTTCGCCTGAATTTCAAAGAAGGTGAAATCTAGTTATGAGTTATGAGTTATGAACTATGAGTATTTTGTTGGAAAACAAGGCTCTATTCAAATAAAGACTTATCACTTATAACTCATCACTCATCACTTATAGTTCATAACTTATAACTTAAAAGAACATGTCAACAAGAAGAGGTTTCATAAAGTCAGGGGCACTTGCCTTATTTGCTACAGGAATTGGCGGCATCCCTACATTTATTGCCCGTGCGGCAAATAGTGGCAAAATAATTTCTCCTTACAAAAAGAGTAAGAAGCTTGTCTGCATCTTTCAGCGTGGTGCGATGGATGGCTTAATGGCTGTGACTCCTTTTACGGATGACAATCTTAAATTGGCGAGGCCTAACTTATTCATGACCGCTGCGAAGGGCGTTTCTAATTCTCCATTGATTGACCTTGATGGACGCTTTGGATTACATCCTACGATGAAGGCTTTTGAACCCTTGTTTAGAGAGAAAAGATTGGGAATAGTACATGCAGTCGGTTCTCCAAATAATACCCGTTCACACTTCGATGCGCAGGATTATATGGAAGCCGGCACTCCTTTTAATAAGGGAACAAGTTCAGGTTGGCTGAATAGGGCAGTCGGATTGTTAGGGCACGATGGTGCCACTCCTTTTCAGGCGGTGAGTATTTCGAGTTCCTTGCCTAAGTCGTTTTATGGAGACAATCCCTCTTTAGCGATTAGTAATTTACAGGACTTCACCATTCAGATGAAAGGGAATCCGATGGCGTCGAATATGGCGGCAAAGAGTTTCGAAGAATTGTACGACCAAACTTCTTCTAATTTGTTGAGTAGAACGGGAAAAGAAAGTTTCGACGCTGTTAAGATGTTGCAGAAAGCCGACACAAAACACTATAAGCCTGCAAATGGAGCAGTTTATCCTGATACACAATTGGGCAATTCCTTAAAACAGATTGCACAATTGATAAAGATGGATGTAGGGCTCGAAGTGGCATTTACGGAGTGTGGAGGATGGGATACACATTATAATCAAGGAACTGAGGCAGGGGCGTTTGCAAGAAATGTAGGAGACTTGAGTAATTGTATCAATGCTTTTTGGACGGATATATCTTCATATCAAGATGAAGTTACGTTGATGACAATGACAGAATTTGGAAGGACCGTAAAGCAAAACGGTACAGGAGGTACTGATCATGGTCGTGGAAGTTGCTTATTTGTTTTGGGTAATGATGTGAATGGAGGAATCGTTCATGGGAATATGCCATTATTAGTCAAAGAAAATTTGGAAGACGGCAGGGATGTTCCTGTTACTACCGATTTCAGAAGTGTATTTAGTGAAGTGGCAGATAGTCATTTGAAAATAAATAATGACAAGGTCTTATTTCCGGATTGGGATGGGAAGAAAATTGGGGTGATGAAGGGGTAAGATTATTCAAAAGGACTTACCACATTTTCAACAAGAAATAAAGGAACATTAAGTGTTTTGAATATTTTTTGCATCCTATTTGTTCTATAACAAAATAAAAGAGGCTGCCCTTGTGAGACAGCCTCTTTTTTGTGTCGTTAAAAGAACCTTAGAAAGACTGCTTAGCAACACCATCAGCTATTGCTTGAAGTGCTTTTGTTTCACCTAAGATAGCAGCCATCTTATTACCTTTTCCGTCATTTCCAGCAGCCATGTAGCCACCTCTTGCGGTTTTTGTAATTACTGCATCATGCATAGGTACATCTTTTTCCTTTGTCTTTAAGCAGTATGCTTTAATCATTTTACTTGTATCCATTTCACTTGATTTTTGCCTTACTTATGTTTTATTTGGTAAAGCATCGTTAAAAAATAAACTTTTGATAGCACAAACTACTATAATATTTTTATAAATAAAATGTTCTGTTGATAAAAATATCTATTTATGTGAATTACTTAAGATTATTGACGAATTACACGTCTATTCGTGCATATTTTGCATGTGTTTCAATGAATTCTCTCCGTGGAGCCACATCATCACCCATCAACATACTGAAAACTCTGTCTGCTTCAGCAGCACTTTCGATAGTCACTTTTTTCAAAGTTCTACGGGCAGGATCCATTGTTGTTTCCCAAAGTTGCTCAGCATTCATTTCTCCCAAACCCTTATATCGCTGAATTCCTACACTCTCATCCTTACCGCCACCTAGTTTCTCAATTAAATGCTTACGTTGCTCTTCATTATACGCATAAGCCTGTTCTTTTCCTTTCTTAACTAGATATAAAGGTGGTTGTGCAATATATACATATCCTTGTTCCACTAATTCCTTCATATAGCGGAAAATAAAAGTAAGAATCAAAGTCGCAATGTGGCTACCATCCACATCGGCATCGGTCATGATAACCAATTTATGATAACGTAGTTTGGAAATATTTAGTGCCTTTGCATCATCAACAACTCCCACTGTTACGCCAAGAGCCGTGTACATGTTCCTGATTTCCTCGTTTTCGTAGATTTTATGCTCCATTGCCTTTTCCACGTTCAGAATCTTACCTCTTAAAGGTAGAATAGCCTGATAACTTCTATCTCGTCCTTGTTTCGCTGTTCCTCCTGCGGAATCTCCTTCCACCAAGTATAATTCACATTTCTCCGGGTCACGTTCACTACAATCGGCTAGTTTACCTGGTAATCCCCCACCACTAAGAACCGTTTTTCTTTGTACAAGGTCTCTCGCTTTCTTTGCTGCCAAACGAGCCTGTGCTGCTAGAATTACCTTATTGATAATATTTTTAGCCTCTTTAGGATTCTCTTCTAAATAGGCCTGTAATACCTTCGCAACGGTAGTTTCTACGACACCACTAACTTCGCTATTACCTAATTTGGTTTTTGTTTGACCCTCAAATTGTGGTTCAGGAACTTTTACAGAGATAATTGCACTCAATCCTTCCCTGAAATCGTCTCCTTCTACCTCAACCTTCGCTCTTTCAAACATCCCCTCTTTATCACCATACCCCTTAAATACACGGGTTAATGCCCTTCTAAAGCCAGTAACGTGTGTACCGCCCTCAATTGTATTGATATTATTTACATAACTGAATATATGTTCCTTAAAATCATTATTATAAGTAAGAGCAACTTCCACTGCTACATTCGATGCTTCATCATGACCATCTACACTTAATGTGGTGGCTATTAAAGAAGTCCTGTTTGCATTACGATCAAGCATTTCTACAAACTCTACGATACCACCTTCACTATAAAAGAAGTTAGTATAGAAAGAACCATCATCATTCTTCTCACGTTCATCGGTAATAGTGATGCTGATTTTCCTGTTTAGATAAGAAAGTTCTCTCAAACGACTTTCTAGTATTTCTTTTTTGTAAACTGTTTCTTGGAAAATGGTATGATCAGGCCAAAAGCGAACTGTAGTTCCTGTTCTTTCGCTAGTTCCAACTATTTTCACAGGATATGCAGGTGCACCACAATGATATTCTTGTTGGTACATATTACCTTCTCTTTCTACGGTTACTATTAGAGTGGTACTCAATGCATTTACGCAACTTACACCCACACCATGCAATCCTCCAGATACCTTATAGGATCCTTTGTCGAATTTACCTCCAGCATGTAATACAGTCATTACAACCTCTAGTGCACTTCTCTTTTCTTTTGTGTGCATCGCAGTAGGAATACCACGACCATCATCTTTTACACTGATACTATTGTCTTCATGTATAATGACATAAATATTTTTACAATATCCTGCCAAAGCCTCATCTATCGAGTTATCTACCACTTCATACACAAGGTGGTGTAATCCCTTTACTCCAATGTCCCCGATGTACATCGCAGGCCTTTTCCGTACAGCCTCCAATCCTTCAAGAACCTGAATACTATCCGCACCATAATTCTTTTCTTGTGCATCTGCACTCGTTTGTTGTGCATTTAATTCGTCACTCATAATTTTACGTAGTTACTCCTTTTTTCAAAGGGGTCGAAGATAATGCATTTAATAAGTTTTGGTATGATTTATATCATTAGGTTTTCCACATTTCATCTATTTTGCACAGACTTTGGCTTTAAATGTGATTTGAGCGTAATAAAAGACCATTAATATTTCAATTCTTCTACTTTTTGAGATGAATAGATACCTTGATGACCGCTAAAGTAGTAAGCCACAAAACAGGCAACAGCATAATAAACTACATTTTCTCCGCCAAAAAGTTCTACTCCCATCAACGTACAAGCGATAGGTGTATTAGTAGCTCCTGCAAAAACCGCAATGAATCCTAGACCGGCAAATAAATCAATAGGAGCATTACCAAAGAATGCTAGCGTGTTGCCAAGTGTAGCTCCAATAAAAAACAAGGGAGTGACCTCTCCTCCTTTAAATCCCATACCCAAGGTGATTGCTGTCAATACCAATTTAATGAACCAACTATAATAATTTGCACCACCCGCCCTAAAAGAAGAAATAATACTAACTCCGCTAGTATTAGGATTTGTGACTCCTAAGCCCAAATAATCGAAACTGCCAATTGCATAACTGATGCCAATTACTATTGCGGCACCTACTACAGGAATAAGCCATGTTGCTTTTATGAATTCTTTACTCCTGATTTTGATTTGTCGGGTTAATTGTGCAAATAGATATGCTGCCCCCCCAAACAAGGCACCTGCCACTATCACCTTTATTAATAAGGATACATCAAAGGCTATAAAACCAACATGAAAAGATTTATTACTAATGAAACTAATTGAATAATGTGTGTGATGAATACCACAAGAAGCACAAGTGATATCAGCTACTATCGCAGCAAACAAACAAGGCAATAAGGCATTGTAGCGTATTTTACCAATAGACAATACTTCTAATGCCCAAATCGCACCTGCCACAGGCGTTCCGAACACTGCTCCAAATCCAGCAGACATACCCGCTAACAAGAAAATCCTTTTTTCTTCGTTATGTAACTGAAACCAATTACCAAATTGTGCTGCAATACTTCCTCCCATTTGTACTGCTGTGCCTTCCCTACCTGCACTTCCTCCAAAAAGGTGGGTGATGATTGTGCTAAATAAAATGAGAGGGGTCATGCGCGCAGGAACTCCATTAATAGGTACATGAATTTCTTCTAAAATTAGATTATTCCCTTTGTCAGCTTCCTTTCCTGCCAATTTATATACCCATCCAATAAATACGCCTGCAATTGGGAGGAAGAAAATTAACCATAAATGTTGCCATCTTGTTTGTGTTGCCCAATCGAGCAGCCAAAGAAAGAAAGCAACGAACAATCCTATTGCGATTGCAACAGGAAATATTAATAATAGTCTTTTACTAATAATTTTTAGTCCTGAGAAACCATTTGTTTGATGAAGCTTGAATTTGTTACCATTTTTTATCATGAACACAATTAAGGTATATTAAGCAATGTATTTATTGAACTAAATTAATAATCAGTAAAATCTATCTAAAACACAAACAAATGATAGTTTAAGTCTAGTAGTATTTAAAAAGTAACGTTACTGCTCTAAATAGTTTAAAAACTTAACTGAGGGTGGCAATTTAGTAAAATATGAAATTAATGAGTCTTATTAATTGAATTTATCGCATTAATTGTTTCTTCTCGGAAGGTTTTACCACAATGAATAGCAACCGACACAATAAATCAAGAGGGATGATGATATAAAAGGTAATTCTAATAGAAAGGGGATTACCATAAAAATAGGATGTTATTACAGTTCACTCAGAAAATGAGCAAAACTGTCATACAGAGTTTTTTGAGATGAAAGTCTTCACAACAAAAAATGGTCTCTCGAATGTCATCCCGAAGGGATCTCTAACATTTTAAACAGCTATTTAATTTTGGTTAGATTGGGATGACAGCAAGAGCAAAACAAAACAACTGATTTTTTCATCCTTTTAATACATCTATCGAATGTTTCAAAAAAGATGTCAATAGCAGTTAATCGAAGTGCAAGC
>CANCKV010000068.1 GCA_947378615.1 Chitinophagaceae bacterium
AAAACTATTGACTGTAACAAGTCCGGGGGTTCGAATCCCTCTCTCTCCGCCAAATGTTCATCAAAACAGGCTAACAGGCTGTAAATCGTATGATTTACAGCCTGTTTTGCTTTCTGACCTAATCATTTCATTCATCAAATCGCATGGCAAAGGGGGCAAATTCGGGTACCCAATAATATTTACATTTTGGGTACCCGAATTCCTCTGAAACACATGTACAGTAAGCAGTTCATTAATTGAACATCTTGTTTTACGATGTGTAAAAGGGTACTTTTACAAACTATTAAATGGTCACCACATCATGCAAACAAAAATGTCAATTCTCTTTTATGCAAAGAGAGCCAAAACAACTACTGCTGGATTGGTGCCAATTTATTTAAGAATTACTATTGATGGGCAACGCCTTGAAATCAGTACAAAACGTTATGTTGAATCTTCAAAGTGGAGTTCAGAAGCAGGTAAGATGAAGGGCAATTCGGAAGAAGCGAGAAGTCTGAATAGCTTTTTAGATATTACTAAAGGAAGTGTATATGACTATCAAAAAGAGTTAATGCAACAAAACTTAGTAGTCGATATTGAGAATATGAGAAGTAAAGTACTTGGCATAAAAGAAAAGGTTTATACAATCATTCCCATATTTCAGGAACATAATCAAAAGATGGAGGCATTAGTCGGAGTAGAGTTTGCACCTGGCACTCTTGAAAGGTATAAAACCTCTCTTACTCATACAGTTGATTTTCTAAAGTGGAAATTTAATGTTTCTGATATTGACATTAAAAAGATTGATAATACCTTTATTTCTGACTATGACTTTTACTTACGTAGTATTCACAAATGCAACAATAATACAACTGTCAAATATTTAAAGAACTTCGGTAAGATAATCAGAATCTGTATTGCCAATGGTTGGATTACACAAAACCCTTTCGCCAATTACAAGCCTAAGATTAAAGAAGTTGAAAGAGCATTCTTAGATGAAACTGAAATTGAAAACGTAATTAATAAAGATTTCAAGATAGAAAGATTGAGTCTTGTACGTGATATTTTCATCTTCAGTTGTTATACTGGTTTGGCATATATAAATGTCAAGCAACTCACTTTGGCTAACATTGTAATTGGCATTGATGGAGAGAGATGGATATGTACTCACAGGCAAAAGACAGATACTCCTTCAAACATTCCTTTATTACCTATGGCGGAGAAAATTATAAATAAATATAAGGATAACCCTCATTGTTTAAATAAAGAATTGTTACTCCCAATTTTAAGCAATCAGAGAATGAATAGTTATCTGAAGGAGATCGGTGATGTATGCGGCATAAACAAGGAGTTGACTTTTCATATTGCCCGTCACACTTTTGTTACTACTGTCACGCTTACGAATGGAGTGCCAATTGAAAGTGTAAGCAAGATGCTTGGTCATAAAAACTTAAAGACAACTCAGCACTATGCGAAAATTGTAGATAAAAAAGTAGGTTTAGATATGAGTACTTTGAAAATTAAACTCGAAAACAAGGTTATTGCTGAAAAGCAGAAAGCTATTGTTGTTGCAATTTAAATTACTATTACAATGTTAATTCTTTGTCCAAAATTTATAAGAGTAGAATAGTCTTGAAAGTTTTTACATCAATTTTGAAGTAATCATGATTTGGAAAGATTCATTTAAACAGCACAGCTGTTCGGAAGATAAAATCGATTGCAATACAATAATCTGATACATTATTCGTTGTCGAACAGATAACTTCGTTTTGTTCTACTTATGATGTATTATATGGGTGTATTTTCATTAGTTTTTGAAGGTCTCCTCCACATAATTTTATTAAATCGTACACTATTGATTCTTCCAATTCTGCAGCAAATCTTAGTTTCATTATCTTAAATCCCTTCAATTTATTCATTTTCTTATAGGCAACCAGTAATATTGAAGCTATCATGGTTGCATACATGACGACTTTTATCCCATTTTCACTTCTGTTAGTCAGGTGGCTAAAATTTAATAGTTGTTTTATGAATTTAAAAAAAACTTCTATATCCCATCTTCGTTTATACACCTCTGTGACCTCCTCCGTTTCAAGCTTTTTGTCATTTGTAACAAACCATATCGGTGTATTATCTTGAAGTCTAACCGCCTTGATGACTCTGACCAAATGTTTTGCCTTATATCCCTTTTCGCCATATAACTGACACCAGTTATCACTGGTTATTTTCAAGGTTGACGTTTCCATTGGAAAGGTTGCAGATGCATCAAATGCCTTCACAATGTCAATATTGGCATTCACTGCCAGCCTTGAAACGAATGTAATCCCGTTGTCTGTGAAAGAGTCATATGATTTACGTGCGGTAATACCCCTGTCAAATACCTTTATTCTTTCCTTTTCCTCTTTTGATTGCTCATCAATGGTTTCTTTCAGTGCGACATTCTCACTATTGTGGCGTTGGGCTGTAAAAAAAAGGACTATTTCTGGTATTCCTCCTTCACTATGTCCAACCGTGAACTTTAATTGTCGGTATTTTTCAGCATCCCCACCCTTTAACAGATAGCCCACCTTTAATAGTTTTATGGATAATGCTACAATCGTTGAATCAAAACGAATAATTGATTCTACATCCTTACCAATTGAATCTTTATATGCTGTTACACAGCCTTTAAAAACTTTTTCAAAAAAGTCTGGATTGATACACGTCAGACGCTCACTTATGGAACTGAAGCTGATTTTCTTTTTTAATTTACCTCCATTTATAAAAGAGAAAAACAACGATTCGTATGATGCTTCCATTGTCCTCAGGCTATTCCCTTTATTATTAATAATACTATGCAACAGTAATTTTAAAATAACACTACCATAAAGCTTCTTGGCAAAATAGTCAACATTGGTCTCTATGGCTAGTGATTCCAATAACTCTTCTGGTAAAAATGACAGTACCTTGTGAATGTGCATGCATATAAGACGTAATTATTGTTCTTTTATTGTGTATTATCCCATATTTATCTTCCGAACAGCTGTGGTGTCGTCACGAACCTTACAAACCTCATAATCCTAAAAAGTCATCCCTTAACATACATTTCCTATCATTCTATTAAACTTTATACCGAATATTGCAACTCAAAAAAAATTGCCCGATGTATCGAACTATTGTCACTTTATTTGTCTTGTTTTTCTTTTGTCAATTTGCTCAATCCCAACAAAATTCAACTCTTGTTTATGCACAACACGAAAGATTGTCTCTTGATAATGGATGGCGTTTTTACTTAGGCGACATTGCATTTCCAGTAATAACAGGGCATATGATGACATACAATAGTGCTAAAGCAGGAAAATCTTGGGGTGCTGCATCACCTGAATATGATGATACAAAATGGCGTTTATTAAATCTGCCCCATGATTGGTCGGTTGAATCGGCTTACGATAGCACAGAAAATGTTGCTCAAGGCTACCGTA
The DNA here is from genome assembly GCA_947378615.1 of Chitinophagaceae bacterium. Lineage (GTDB taxonomy): Bacteria > Bacteroidota > Bacteroidia > Chitinophagales > Chitinophagaceae > Parasediminibacterium. The sequence continues at coordinate 3,441 of CANCKV010000068.1, forward strand.
AAAGAGGTTTTGGCTGGTATAGAAGAAACTTTAAATTGAATCCAAATGATAAGGGAAAACATATTGAACTACAGTTTGATGGTGTGGCTACTAATTGTACTATTTGGGTAAATGGAACAATCATGCACCGAAATTTTTGTGGCTACACATCCTTTTACATAGACATTACGGCGATGGCGAAATATGGGGAGGATATAAATAATATTGCGGTTAGAGTAGATGCAAATCAACAGGAAGGGTGGTGGTATGAAGGAGCGGGCATTTACCGGCACACTTGGTTGGTAAAACAATCACCTGTTCATTTCATTACAGATGGCGTATTTGCTCATCCCGTTAAAAGCAAAAATAATTGGGTAATTCCAGTAGAAGCAACTTTAGAAAACAGCAATAAGATGAAAGTTCATTTTGCCATAGAGACTGCGTTGTTAGATAAAAATGGGGAAGTAATTGTTTCGGGAAAAAGTAAAGGTAGTATTAAGCCTTTGGTTCAACGTGCAAGGAAAATAAATCTCTCTGTTACTAATCCTCAACTATGGACCTTGGAAAATCCTACACTTTATAAAGTCCGTACTATCTTGTTTCAAGATGGAAAAGCTACTGATACACTTTTAACATCTTGCGGTTTTCGCACCATACAATTTAGGGCTGACTCTGGTTTCTTTCTTAACGATAAATGGGTAAAGATTAAGGGTACTTGTAACCATCAAGACCATGCAGGTGTGGGTAATGCCGTTCCTGATGCACTTTGGGATTTTCGTTTGAAAAAACTAAAAGAGATGGGAGTAAATGCAAATCGTTGTTCGCACAATCCTCCTTCAAATGAGTTTTTGGATGCCTGCGATAGAAACGGAATATTAGTAATGGATGAAAACAGAAACTTCAATATTTCCCCAGAATATCAACGTCAATTAGAGTGGATGTTGCGCAGAGACAGAAATCACCCAAGTATTATACTTTGGAGTGTTTTCAATGAAGAACCGATGCAGGGAACTGAAAATGGGTATGAGATGGTGAGAAGAATGAGTGAAATAGTAAAGACATTCGACACATCTCGTCCTGTTACAGCCGCTCAAAGTGGTGGCTTGTTTACTCCAATCAATGTTTCTCAAGCTGTTGACGTAGTAGGGTTCAATTATCAACAAGGGGGGTATTAAGAATATCACAAACAATTTCCCAACAAGCCTATGACTAGTTCGGAAGATGTTTCTGGTTTAATGACCCGTGGAGAATATAAGGATGACCTAACACACAAACAGGTATTGGCTGCTTACGACGAAAATAAGCCTAGATGGGGAAACACACATCGCGCAGCATGGAAAGCAATTGCAGATAAGCCTTATTTAGCAGGTTGCTTTATTTGGACAGGATTCGATTATCGTGGCGAACCTCAGCCCTTCGAGTGGCCTTCTGCTAGTTCTAGTTTTGGTTGTATGGATGTTTGTGGCTTTCCTAAAACGGCCTTCTATATTCATCAGGCACAATGGTTGCCTACAACAAAGCCTGTGTTGCAATTGGTACCGCATTGGACTTGGCCAAAAGATAGTATTGGGAAAAACATCAGGGTGATGGCAATGAGTAATGCAGAAACCATCAAGTTGAAATTGAATGGAAAGTGGATTGGTGAGCAAAAAGTGGATTACTACGAGATGAATACGTTCCAAGTTCCTTATCAACCCGGCAAATTAGAAGCATTTGGATATAAGGGTGGAAAGGAAGTTTCTCATTTTGTAGTAGAAACTACAGGCGAGCCTGTTGGTCTCGAATTAATTCCTGATAGAACTTCACTATCAGGTGATGGATTGGATGCAATTCCTGTAACTGTCAGGGCATTAGATGCAAAAGGTCGTCCTGTTGAAACAGCTAATCTGCCAATTGAATTTGACATCACTGGATTAGGAAATATTATTGGCATGGGCAATGGTAATCATAATAATCATGACCCTGAAAAAGGAAATAAGTACAGTTTGTATAATGGCTTGGCACAAGTAATAATTCAAAGTAAGGCAGCAAGCAGTGGACAAATTGTTTTGACCGCCAAATCAGACAATTTAAAGATTGCAACTATTACATTAAGTGTAAAAGAATCCGCTCAGATACCTTCGGTTGGCATTGTTTCACCTTCATTAGTGTTAGGTAAATGGAAAATTTCGCCCTTCTATGCCACAAAACCCGACCCAAATATGGAAGTGGCTTCCTATGATATGAATACTTGGGCCGCAACTAAGCCTGGAAGTTTACAGCAATTTGCAGGTGGCAGCTTTGCGTTATATCGCACTTCCTTCAAACCATTTGCTGAACAATGCGAAAAAGGAGGCGTTATTTTATTCAAGGGAATTACTGGCAAAGTAGAAGTCTGGTTGGATAAACAACTCATTGGTACAAAAGAGAATAAAGAGAATGGCGACATCATAATCAAATTCCCCGCTGGACAAAATACAAGAAATCTAACATTATTGATAGAAGCCGAAAATAATAGAGGGGGTATAGCAGGAGTGGTGAAGGTAAACGCACTTTAAATGAGGAGTGATGAGTTGTAAATATGCAAAATATTTGCTACTAATCACTCATAGTTAATCATTCTTATTTACAACACTTCAATCTGACTAATCACTACACTTGGGTCTAACAGATATATTTTGATGTTAGCCTTTCCGGTAGTAGTTACCTTATGTGTTGCTTTCCAACTGGTCCATGAATGTCGGGGTCTAGTTCATGAATCCTTTCATGGACTCTTTGTTACTTATTTATTCTTATAAACAACCTACTCTCTGACCACCAATAAAACACTATTATTTTTTACATGCAGGAAATCTTCTCAATCGGATAGTCTTGCTTTCAGATATTGTCCTTAAATATGCAAAAAAAGCAGGGCTGCTTTCACTAATTCGTCTTTTGTTTTAATTCTATTTTCTGTATATATGTTTTCTATTTCATTTCTATTCACATTTTCCATGAATAAAACACCTAACACCTCACTTATCAAGTGAAGTAGCTGTCTTGTTTCACCTAATACGGCAATTATCAGGTGAAACAAATCAATTGTCAGGTGTGACAAGTCAAATAGCAGGTGAAACAAATCATGTGTCAGGTGAAATAAATGCCGTGTAAGGTGAAACAAATCAGATGTCAAGTGAAACAAGTGCGATGTCAGGTGAAACAGGTGACTTTTTAGGTGAAACAAGTGATTTATTTCACCTAACAAATGACGTGAAACGAAAAATTCTCCAGCTATTTTAGGGTATATTTTATTAATTTTCAATAACTCATACCAATTATTTTGTAAATAAGTGTTTTCAAAAAATATTTTATTAGCAGTTATTTCTTTCTAACTTAATGTTAATAGCCTTCGCTATAGATTTTGTATAAAAACACGGGGAGTCATCTTCTCCTGTATTTTGTAGTATTGTATAATAATTACGTCATTACAAACAATTACTTATCACAAATGAGCAGATAAAGCCTTTTTTATTTCCTTCAATATATAAATATCATGGTAATCTATCATTTTAATCACTCTAATCAATTAATCAGTGTTTTACAACACTTCAATCTTACTAATCACTACACTTGGGTCTAACAGATATATTTTGATGGTAGCCTTTCCAGTAGTAGTTACCCTATGTGTTGTTTTCCCAACTGAATATCCCCTCAATACATTCTGTTTCCATTCTGAAGAAGTATCATCGGGTTGATTCAAATTAACAGTTTGTGGTGCATCATCATTTACCGAAATGGCATATTGCAGTTTAAAGCCATCATAAAGTCTGAATGTTGGCAAACATTTCACCACAATCTGATTGTCTCCTGCTATCAGGTCTGTGCTATATTCAATCATCGGTGCTTTGTGAATTGCATCAGCATAAGACTGTTCAATAATCGGCATTGCCGTTACCGCCTCTTCTGAAATCCCTAACCCCTTTATCTTGACAATATGCGTACCTTCTGCATCTTTCGACTGACTAAAATGAGTTGCAGGTATTATTTGTCTTGGCTTTGTTGTCCAAACAGTTTTAAATAGTTCAGGTTTCTTGTTTTTATTACTACTATCAATTAATGAAGGCATTTTGAAAACATCCAAATTCCGTGGTTGACAATTCATCATGCCATTCCATTTACCGTCGGCAAGGCGATTGTATTTATTCGTACTAATCTGAATGTTTTCAAATGCCTTTCCTGCCTTTTCAAAAAAGGCATCCGCTTCTTTACTGTCCTCCTTTTGTACGAACTTCCCAATCCTAACACCCATTATCTTTTCGTTCATAAAACAAGCCCCTTCTACGGGATATTGCACTAATTCATAATAGGCATCTTTTAAGGAAGTAGGGATTCGCTTGCCTAAATCAATGGAGGCATCCTTGATTTTCTGATAAGCCTCTATCCTATTTTTCGCTTCTTCTAATGAGAAACTTACCTTATCGAGATGTTCAGGTTTAGCAGCAGCGGCAAGATGATAGTATTCATTTTTAATCGCAGCTATTTCAGATGCATACTCTTTGCCAAAAGTCTTTTCAGCCCAATATTTTGTATAATCAACTGCCTTTTCAGGAGTCCATGAATTGATATCCCATGCGAGTTCCATTGCGAATTGTGTTTCTAATTCCGCTGGTTTTATGTCTCCAACATTAAAAACCCATACCTTATCAGCCCCAAAATGATATGCCTTACTCATTTCATAAGAAATCAACGAAGGCGAATTACTCGACAACCATAAATAATCGGCAGGTGCACCCCAATAAGATAGATGATAATAGATACCGCTTCCACCGAGACGCTTTTGTTCATTTTTGTTGGATAGTTGTCTTATATATCCAAAGTTATCATCGGGCCAAACGATAGTAATGTCATCAGGTAACTTCATATTTGATTGATATAAATCCAATACTTCCTTGTAAGGACAAAAGATTTGGGGAATCTTATCGGCAGGTTTAGTCAAATTACTTTCAAGCATTTTCCGTTGGTCTGTTATCACCTCTTCTAACAATTTGATTTTTCCTTCCTTAGTAGTCCCACCCGGCATTCCTCCATCATGTATTCCCCTCATGCCTACCGTATAGAGGGCATCTTGATTTTTTGATTGTTTGACCCTTGCCTCCCAATAAGGATATATCTGCCCCCTGTTCACATCATAACTCCATGTCCCTGGCTTTATACCAAATTCCTTATCATAGTTTTTATTCCATTCAAACACATTATCCCTAAGCATCGGTTCACAATGACTCGCCCCCAAAGCAATGGAATAGCGTGCGGCAACCTTTGGATTTTCAGGATAATACCAAAATGCTTTTGTACAAGGATGCATGGCAGGCCATAGAAAATTAGCCTTTAAACGAAGGAGTAACTCGCAAACATGGGTGTAGGTGTTAGGGCCGATATCCTTTATGTCGGCATCCATCTTAGTTACCGCCCAAGGATGAATGCCCCAATCTTCATCATTTATAAATATACCTCTGTATTTTACCGAAGGAGGGCCATAAATAGCAGTTCCACTGATGTATAGTGTCTTTTGTTTTACAGGCGTCACATCGGCCCACCATTTATAAGGAGAGACTCCAATCAGATTAGAAAGTTGGAATAACCCATAAGCTGTACCACGATAATCACTCCCCACTATCACTAATGCCTGTTTTACATTTTTAAACGGTGCATTAACCAATAAAATGCCAAAGGTTTCCCATTTGCCAACCATTTGTTTCATATCAATGGTTTGATTTTGAATTAGCTTATCAATCAATTTATTATGCCCTATTGTACCGGCAATAATCATATAATTTTGATAGGAATCTTCTATATTCTTTACTTCAGGTAGTTTGTCTGTGACGCTTTCTACATCTTTACTAAAACAATTGGCGGCTATGTTTACTACCTCGGCATCCTCCTTATCAATATAAATATTTGCTGCCTTAGCGATATCAACCAAAGGAAATGTGTAAGGCGTCTTGGTATTTGCTAATGCCAATTGATTAGGGAGGGTATTTTGAGCATAAGAGATACTATAAGTTAAAATCCCAAAACTTAATAACCACTTTAAATAGACTTTTATCATGTGTTTTTTTTAATAAACTTATTTGGGGTTAAGCAACAAGTTGAAGTTGTGCTATTACCTTTTTATATTCAAACCCTTTTACTGATTCTATTGATACTACTTTATGCATCTTCCTTTGAAAAAGCATTTTTAAGTTTAAAAACTTATTAATGCATTGGCCTTTAATCAAGTAAATTTATTAATATTAAAGAGTAAAGGTTAGCCCCATTGAATAATATTATTAGGTGTACTTCAATTTATTCACTGCAAATAAAAATAACACTGACTTAATTGTATCCATTTATTGAAATCCTTTCATAAATGTCACATTAATTAAATAAAAAACTATCTATATCAAATAGGTTGTCTTCGTTTGACTCACCTACAAATTCAAGATAAATAGCCTGTTTGCCAATTGTTTTTTCAATACTGCAACTGTAAGATTCAAAACCCGCATTTTCTCCTTGAATTGGAATCTTTACTGTTCCAATTATTTTCCCTTCCACACCTCCAATCCTTATATTAATTGTCCCTCCTTTCAACGCCCTTGCTTTTACAACAAACCTCTTTGCCCCCTTACCAAAGTCAAGATATTTGAATGCAGCCTTATCATTAT
>CANCKV010000069.1 GCA_947378615.1 Chitinophagaceae bacterium
TATTTATGAATAGGTTTAGTAACGAAAAGCACATGATAGAATCATGAGCTAGTACCCTGATTTTCGAAGAGTATCTTACTACCCAATTCATTCCTCCGCTAGTAAAAATTTAACAAACAAGTCCTTATCTCGTCAATATAGAAACAATAAATGAACTAAATAAAAAAAATAATTTATGACCATCAAACAAGCAATAAAACGCAGAAAGAAACTAGTACGACAAATTGAAAAAGAAGGAGAAAAGATATTTCATTACAACACACCTGATACAAGGGTGGTAAAGAAATATTCCACTAAAGAGTGTTTGGAAAGATACATCCAATTATCAGAGGAACTAGTTCAGGTTAAAACTGCCATTCATAAAGCAACGGTAAACATTATTGAAATCAAAGTCAAATTAGCTACTCTTAAGGACTTAGTATATAACTTAGAGAATTTAGGGTGCATCAGTGGTGAATGGACAGACGAGAGGACAAAGGAGAAAATAAATTATTATTCTGAAATAACTAAAGAAGAAAAGCTTAGTATGATTTCAAAATATGAAACTGAAATCGAAAAACTGGAAGAATTTTTAGAGGAATTTTATAGAAGTACAAACATTTAAATCTAGCTACCCACAAGGCATGACTCCCATCAAGTACTTCTTTGTGTTGCTAAACTTATTCCTCTGCTACCACTCGTCAAATCAGGGTGTTGCTGCCGCTGCGTCTTTGACGCATGGCTTTAATGAATAAATATATCATTCATAACTGGATTTACTGCATTAGTAATGCCTGCTACAAATCATTTCATCTCTTTGGGAATTATCGAAACGGAATTACAGTTTGTCATGTATATACACTACTAATAAAATTACAAGTACTAACAGCACTTTAAAATACCTGAACATCAACAACTATTCTCATTGTTATTTCCTTACAAATAGACCATATATTTACAGAAACAAATTAAAGATGACACTTTCTGATAAACACCACATCGCTGCCGAAGATTATTTGACATCCGAAAGGAGTAGTTTCGAGAAACATGAATATTATAAGGGAGAGGTCTTTGCCATGAATGGTGCTTCAATTCCCCATAATATTGTGTTCTCTAATGTGTTTGGAATACTTTCTAGTAAATTAAAAGGAAAAAAGTGTAAACCTTTTGGTAGCGATTTGAGAATACATATTCCTCAAAACTCTTTATATACTTACCCTGACATTACGATAGTATGTGGAAAAATCGAAACATTAAATAGTTCATTTGATACGATTACTAACCCTTCTGTCATTATTGAAATTCTTTCTGCCTCAACTAGAGATTATGATAAAACTGGAAAGTTTACTTTGTACAAGGATATTGTTGCATTGAAAGAATACATTTTGATAGATTCTGAAAGTATTTTGATAGAAAGATATACACGTAGTGACAATGGCAATTGGATGCTTACCGAATACAAAGAATCTGACCAATCTCTATTGATTGAAACAGTTGTAATATCATTGTCATTATCTGATATTTATGAAAGTATTGACTTTGACTAATCATTAAAATCAAATTATAAACTCTCCGCTACCGCTCGTCAAATGAGGGTGTTGCTGCCGGAGTCAGTGACTTGTGGTTTACCATGGTTTTAATCTAGAAGTACTTTTGTCAAAAAGAGAATTATTAATACTGTAGTGTTCTAAATGTGAAACATTTGGAGTAGCATTGAAGAATATAACGAAGTGGAAATTGACATACAGTAGTGGGAAATTCATTTAAGGATCGTGTGAAAATGAGCCACTTAAAGTCAATTCCAAAAAAGTACCTATTTATAGTAGCTGAAATTCTTCCTATTTATTTCCCATTTTTATAAACTGAAAATTTGGCTAAAAGAATCAAACGACTAATTTCACCCCAAAAAGATGATGGATAACAAGCATACCAACCTATTGATTAATGAATCGAGTCCTTATTTGTTACAGCATGCACATAATCCTGTTAATTGGTATCCGTGGGGTGAGGTGGCGTTGGAAAGAGCTAAAAATGAAGACAAACCTATTCTAGTCAGTATTGGATATTCTGCCTGTCATTGGTGTCATGTGATGGAAAGGGAGAGTTTTGAGGATGAGGCAACTGCCGAAATCATGAATCAATATTTTATCAATATTAAAATTGATAGAGAAGAACGCCCCGATTTAGATCATATCTACATGGATGCGGTTCAAGCAATTGCGGGAAATGGAGGATGGCCGCTGAATGTGTTTTTAACTCCCGATAAAAAGCCTTTTTTCGGAGGAACTTACTTTCCCCCTGTTAATGCATACAATAGAAGTAGTTGGAAAAATGTGTTGTTGAATGTTCATCAGTTATTTGCCGAAAAAAGACATGAAGTGGAGGCGCAGGCCGAAAATTTGACACAACATTTAATTGATTCAGTTTCTATTAACACCTCATCCTCTAGAAATAGTAGTCAAGACATTTTTACCAAAGAAAATGAGTCTCTTATCGCCCAAAATATATTAAGACAAGCCGATTCTATTGATGGTGGTTTTGGAAAGGCGCCGAAATTTCCGCAAACATTTTCTATACAATATTTATTAAGACATTATCATTTTACTAAAGATGAAATGGCTTTGAAGCAAGCTCTTTTGAGTCTTGATAAGATGATAATGGGAGGGATTTATGACCAATTAGGGGGAGGGTTTGCTCGTTATAGCACCGACACTGAATGGTTAGCCCCACATTTTGAAAAGATGTTGTATGATAATGCCTTATTAGTCAGTGTCATTTCTGAAGCCTATCAGATTTCAGGTGCAGATTTATATGCTCAAACTATCAAGGACACCCTCGAATTTGTAAAGCGAGAAATGCAAAGTAAGGAATTTGGCTTTTATAGTGCCTTAGATGCTGATAGTGAAGGGGTTGAGGGAAAATATTATGTTTGGACAAAAGAAGAAATAGAGGAACTATTGGGAGAAAAGGGTTCATTGTTTTGTGCATTTTATGATGTCACCGATTTGGGGAATTGGGAAGAAATAAATATTCTTCGGTTAAAAACCAAAGCAGCAGATTTTGCTGCCCAAAATAATTTGACAGTTGAAGAATTACAACAGCAACTAGTTGAATCCAAGAATATATTGATGGCGGCAAGAGGTTTAAGGGTTAGGCCACAACTTGACGATAAGATTTTATTGGGATGGAATGCATTGATGATAACAGCATTTTGTAAGGCCTATGCGGCAATAGGTTCGGAAGAATACAGGGAGACGGCCCAAAATGCCATTCATTTCATCGAAACAAAGATGCGAGATGATGCAGGTGGGTATTTTCACACCTATAAAAATAGCAAGGCGACGATTGGTGCATTTTTGGACGACTATGCCTATCTCATTCAATCCTATATCTATCTACAGGAAATAACAGGTAATCAGGAATATTTAAATTCAGCAAAGTTGTTGTCTGAATATGTTATTGAAAACTTTAAAAATGAGGAACAGGGGCATTTCTGTTATACCTCTCTGAAACAAGAGGATGTTATTTTTAGAAAAGTGGAAACTTATGATGGCGCAATTCCTTCGGGAAATTCAATCATGGTTCAAAACCTGCTTTATCTTTCTATCGTTTTTGATAAAAAGGAGTGGAGAGAAATGGCTACAAATAATCTAGTGTCCCTGATTGGAATGATTACAAAACATCCTATTTCGTTTGGCAATTGGTCTAGCTCACTTCAGCTATTGATAAATGGTCAGAAAGAGTTGGTTTTAACTGGCAATACTATTTTAGAAGATTTACCAAAAGTGCTTAAAGCGTATATCCCTAACAAAGTATTGCAAACGACCTCTTTACAAATAGATGCTTACCCGCTACTAAAAGGAAAGGTGGTTACAGATAGTCATTCATTTTATTTATGTGAAGATTATCATTGTTATCCTATGGTAAATTCTGTAGAAGCGTTGATTGAATTGGTTGTTTCTAAGAAAAAGGGATAAAATGGATAAGAAAAATGAGGTCTTAACACAAAGAAAACAAAGGAAAAACAAGGGACACAAAGTTATGTTAATTATCTTTTCTTTTTTTTGGATGTTGCCATGTATTGAAAAACTGTACTAACTCAACTACGTTAATAGAAGGTTTGAACCGATAAATTAGAATGATTCTTTTAGATACCAACACTTTTCTTAGGTAAGCCTTTTTGTTTGTTAAGCGACCAATTCCTGGCTGAAGGGATAGTAATTGAATTATTTCTGTTGTAGAGTTTGTGAAATTGACTATTTCAGTTTCAGTCCAATCAGTTTTTAAATAGCTGATATTAGAAAGAAAAGATTGTAAGGCAAGTTCAGACCAAACTATTTCATAAACCATTGTGGATATTTTTTTGCAATCTCGGCGTGTGGAATGCCTTTACCCGCATCAAGGTCGTTGAGGGCCTTGTCAATTTCATTTATTGCACTTGAGGGAAGCTCGTCCATCCAGTCGCCATTTTCATTCTCCATCAATAATGATTGTACACTTTTTGGTATTGATTCATCTGTCTTATCAATGTATTTCTTTACCCCTATTCTAATGGTTTGTATACCTTCCATATTAAAATTATTTTTGTTCTTAATTGACAAAATCAAATATAGTGACAATGATTTGTTTCTACCTATTTCTCTTGGAAAAAAACATGAAATTCATCATGAATCAATCGATGCAATATTATTTCAGCAACTAATTAAGAAAGTTTGGCTAAGATGAAACAACGCTAATTGTTGCGTTTACTCCCTTTTTGACCTTAATCAGAAAAATATTGTTTCTTTTTTGCTTATAATCTGATAAAATCTGCCACTATATTTGATAACATCAAATCCTTTCGTTTATTTTGGAAATTATGAGAACGACACTGTTAAATATTTTTCTCTTATTCATTGTTTTTCAAGTTTCTGCTCAACAGAAATGGGATTTACGACAATGCGTTGATTATGCAATGAAAAACAACATATCTGTCAAGCAAGCAGATGTGCAGGCAAGAATTATTGCCTTACAACTAAAGCAAGCACAATTGTCTGTATATCCGAATGCAAATTTGACTTCAGGACTTGGAACTCAATTTGGTCGTTCTATAGATAGGACGACTAATATCTACAGTAATACACAATCGCTTTATCAGAACATTCAATTACAATCAGGCATACTCGTATATAATTATAATCGGCTGAAAAATACGATTGCTTATGAGCAATTTAGTGCAAATGCTGCATTACAGGATGTTGAAAAAGCAGCAAATGATGCGGCTTTAAGTGTTTGTACTTACTATTTACAGGTATTAGCAGCAAAGGAACAGGTTATCATTAGTCAATTGCAAATTGGACAAACAAAGACACAATTAGATATTACTAAGAAACAAGTAGAAGCAGGTAGTTTGCCTGAATTGAATCGATTGGAAATAGAAGCGCAACTCGCAAATGACAGCAGTACTTATATATCTGCACAATCCAATTTTGATCAATCGGTACTAGCGTTGAAAGCAGTATTGAATATGGATGCCGCTGCCCCTTTTGAAGTGGCAATTCCTGAATCAACTAGCATCCCTACTCTTCCACTATCAGAGCTACAGCCTGAAGTCGTTTTTCAATTGGCACTTAACAATCAGCCTTTGCAAAAAGCAAATGATTTCAGAATTAAGGCTGCTGAAAAGAATATTGCCATTAATAAAGCACAGATGTATCCTACGCTAAACTTTGGTGTCAATTTGGCTAGTAACTTTTATAATTCTTTTCAGCGGGTAGATGGTTATAGCATCAATGGGTATAGCCTAAATGGTGATATGGTTAGTATTGGTAATGATAATTATTATATCAGTTCTCCAAATGTATTTATTAAACAATCTCGGAATAGTTTAGGAGAAATATGGAAGGGATATGGTAGCCAACTAAATAACAATTTTGGACAAACACTAGGCTTTAATCTTACCCTTCCAATATTTGATAATGGACAATATAGGACAGCTTATGAACAATCGAAATTGACATACAAGTCACAACTTTTGAATAAAGAAGGCGCTGATTTGACTTTGAAACAAAATATTTACACGGCCTATTCAAATGCAATTTCATCTTTGCAGAAAGTTAATGCCGGAAAGAAAAGTGTAGAGACCAATCAGAAGGTATTTGATTTTGCTACAAAGAGATATAATCTTGGGTTGTTAAGTACAATAGATTTGCTGACTAATCAAAATAATTTGTTGCGAGCAAAACTTCAATTGGTAGGAAATGAATATGATTATATTTTTAAAATGAAGTTGCTTGAATTTTATAAAGGACAGGGGCTGAAGCTGTAGGAAGTTGTACGTTGTACGTTATAAGTAGTACGTTGTAAGTAATAGGTTGTAAGTAATAGATTTTAAGTAATAGGTTGTAAGTAGTACGTTGTAAGTAATAGGTTGTAAGTAATAGGTTTAGGAAAGAGAAAATCTTGACTTGTGTTGTTGCATTTATTTTGGATGGATTTCTAAAAAAAAATCATTAGAATAATTCAAATCATCTAATCAGTGATATAAATAGAAAATTATGAATAAAAAAGTGATGTGGATAGGAGGGGGGCTTGTTCTTATATTAGCCGTTTTATTCGGACTTAAAAAGGCAGGGATTATTGGCAAGGATGAAGGGAAACCCGTTGCGACAGAAAATGCTATTAATAGAAAAGTAACTGAAACAGTCAATGCGAGCGGGAAAGTATATCCTGAAGTTGAAGTGAAGATTAGCCCCGATATTAGTGGAGAAATAGTTGGTCTTTACGTGAATGAAGGAGATACAGTGAAAAAAGGACAGATACTTGCAAAAATCTATGCAGATATTTACGCTACGCAAAGAGATCAGGTTTCGGCAGGATTAGTTCAGGCAGAGGCTCAAAAAGGAAATACAGAAGCAAGCCTTACAGGGTTGAAAGCTATTTTGGATCAAACAAAAATTACTTATGACCGACAACAGAAATTGCTGAAAGAGAAAGTTATTGCTGCTTCAGAGTTTGAAACAGCACAACAAGCATATCTAACTGCAAAATCTAATTATAATGCTGCCAAAGAAGGACTGAAAAGTAGTGAGGCAAATATTCTTGGCAATAAGGCTCAATTGGCAAAGGCGGATAAGGATTTAAGCCGAACTATCATTACGGCTCCAATGGATGGAATCATAAGTTTGTTGGCTGTTGAAAAAGGAGAACGTGTAGCAGGAAATAGCTTTAATGTAGGTACTGAAATGATGCGTATTGCCGATTTAAGTAGTATTGAAGTTCGAGTGGATGTTGGGGAAAATGATATTCCTAAGGTTAAGGTGGGGGACTCTGCCCTTGTTGAAATTGATGCTTATTCGGGAAGGAAATTTAAAGGGATTGTCTATAAGATTGCTAATCCAACTAGTTCTTCTGTCTCCTCAACGACAGACGTAACACAATATAAAGTTCATATTAGATTGATACTTGATAGTTATAAAGATTTGATTGTTCCTAGAAAAAGTTTTCCTTTTCGTCCTAACATGAGTGCAAGTGCAGATATTCAAACAAAAACAAAGTCGAATGTCTTGTCAATTCCTTTAAATGCAGTGACAACAAGGAGTAATAAGCCACAAGGTGAGGATAAAAAAGAGGATAATAAAAGTACAGACAATACAAAAAATGCACAGAAATCTAAATCTGTAAGTACAGACGAAGTGGTTGATGAAGTCGTTTTTGCTTTGCAAAAGGATGGAACTGTAAAACAAGTTAAAGTAAAGACGGGTATTCAAGATATCAACAATATTGAAATAACTGACGGGCTAAAAGTAGGTGACGAAGTGGTTATTGCCCCTTACACGTTGATTAGTAAGACACTAAAAACAGGTGACAAGGTGAAAGTTGTGGCTAAAGAAAAGCTTTTTGAAGACGACAAGAAGAAGGATGACAAGTAAATAGGTATGATGAAATATGAGTAGTAGTGGACTTTAAAAAGGAATTTGGATGAGTTTTAAAAATATTTCGATAAAAACAATAAAAAGCTTGATATGAAATTTGGAATGATTGGGGGAGGAAGTTGGGCTACTGCTTTGGCAAAGATTTTAACTGATAATGGGAACACAATTCATTGGTGGATTAGAAATACAAATACAATTGCTACGCTAAAGAAACGTAAGCATAACCCTCATTATTTAGGGGCAGCTTATTTTGATACTCAAAAATTGATACTTAGTTGTAATGTAGAGGAGGTAATTCAACAGTCAGATATTTTAGTGATTGCTGTTCCTTCGGCCTATGTAATAGATGTACTTTCAAGTTTGCCTAAAGATATTTTTAATGGCAAAAAGATTATTTCTGCAATAAAAGGCATATTGCCTGTAACCAATCAGTTATTGAATGAATATTTAACTGAAAATTTCAATGTTTCGATAGAGGATTATTTTTCTGTTCTTGGTCCTTGTCATGCAGAAGAAGTGGCCTCTGAGAAATTATCTTATCTAACCTTTACAGGCATAGATGATGCCTTCGCAACAGAAATAGCACTAAGTTTCCGTACAGAATACATCAATACAAATATTAATCACGACATATTTGGAGTTCAATATGCGGCTGTTTTAAAAAATATTTATGCATTAGGGGCAGGTATCGCACATGGCTTGGAATATGGTGATAATTTTTTGAGTGTATATATTGCAAACTGTGCTTATGAAATGGGCGGTTTCTGTAGGAAAATGGTTTGGGAAAAAGAAAGTGAAGAAGAACAAAAAAGTATCAATTATTCAGCTTCTGTTTATTTAGGCGACTTATTAGTTACTTGTTACTCATTGTATAGTAGAAACCGAACTTTTGGCAATATGATTGGTAAGGGCTACAGTGTGAAATCGGCACAACTTGAATTGAACATGGTGGCGGAAGGATATAATGCAAGTAAATGTATTTACAAAACAAACGAAACTGTACAAGCTAGGATGCCTATCGCCACTGCAATCTATCAAATATTGTGGGAGAACTTGACCGCAGAAGAAGGATTCAAAATAATAGAAGGCTGTTTACAATAATGATTTGTGATTAGAGTGATTTAAATGATTGAATTGATTAAAATAGTTATTTCAATTTTCAAGTGAATTTAGTTGGTAATACATTTGCGTCTTTCAAAGATATTTTTTATAGTAATAATCTCACTTAATGGTTAAGAACACTCCGTTTACAGAAAAACACATCGCACTAGGTGCAAAGATGGCGCCTTTTGCAGGCTATAATATGCCAATCAGTTATTCAGGAATTAATGACGAACATGCAGCAGTCCGCAATGATGTTGGCGTATTTGATGTTAGTCACATGGGAGAATTTATTCTAAAAGGTGAGAATGCCTTGGACTTAATTCAACGGGTTACAACTAATGATGCATCTAAACTTACAAATGGACAGGCACAATACAGTTGTTTGCCAAATAAGGATGGTGGAATCGTTGATGACTTAATTGTTTATTGTGTTGAGGCGAACAAGGTTTACATGTTAGTGGTCAATGCTAGCAATATTGAAAAGGATTGGAATTGGATTTGCAGTTTCAATACTAATCAAGTGGAGATGCATAACATCAGCGATAGGACTTGCTTGCTAGCTATTCAAGGTCCAAATGCTACTCATTTATTACAACCTTTTACTGAATTAGATATTATAAGTTTAAAAAATTACACTTTTGTAAAAGGAGTGTTTGCAGGTGTCCCAAATGTGTTGATTAGTGCAACAGGCTATACAGGTGCAGGAGGTGTGGAGATCTATTTTGAAGATATTAATGATGCGGCAAATATTATTTGGGATAAGTTGATGGCATTAAATGTTAAGCCAATTGGGTTGGGTGCAAGGGATACTTTAAGATTAGAAATGGGCTATTGTCTATATGGAAACGATATTGACGATACTACTTCCCCGATTGAAGGTGGACTAGGATGGATTACCAAATTCACTAAGGACTTTACGAATAGAACTTTTATTGAACAACAAAAGAAAGACGGTGCAACTAAGAAATTAGTAGGTTTCGAAATGATTGATAGAGGAATTCCACGTCATGATTACCTATTGAAAGATGAAAC